>CAINDV010001220.1 GCA_903847485.1 uncultured Verrucomicrobiota bacterium | reverse complement strand
GGCATCGACTGACGAGCGCTGGCCTTGATCGCTGGTGCCTGGGGTGTCGGGCCGCAGCAGGTGAAGTTCCCCGGCATAAGGGCACGATTTGGCCTCCCATCACGAAATCGCCCCCGCTTTCGCATACCGCCCAAACGCAGTCCCGATCACCAACGACAGCCCTTTCCTCCGCTGGGGACAGGCTCTAGTTACGGCTTAGCCCGAATTCCGAAGTCGAGTGATGAATGACGAATGACGAAGCACGAAACCCGCTGAATTCTTGGCTGGACGCGACGCGAGGCTCTGCACAGAACCTGACATCCGGCGGCGGCGATTCGTCATTCGACTTCGGCGTTCGGGCTTAGAACTCCTGCCCCGTGGAAATTGGGTGATCCCGCCGCATCCCGCCCTTTCCCCATCGGATGGGGGGAGGGCGCCCGACAGGGCGGGTGAGGGGCATTCCGCAGACTCGCCCGGTTTCCTCGGCTCAGGCTGTCTGAGCCTGCGGGAGAATCATCCACCGATGCCCGCCCTGCCCACACCGTCTCCAACTGCTCCGACACCGTAGTGAGCTGTGGGCGACGTGGTTGAAAGGGAGAAACTGGAGCCGTCAGCTTTGGCCGTAAACCTCGTCCACCTGCTGACGGAAGATGTTCTCGCCGACCTTGATGATGCCCATTTCGCGTTGAGCGTTCTCCGCAGAATCGCTGGCGTGGGCGGCATTGACCATGATGTTCGAGCCGAACTCGCGGCGGATGGATCCGGGCGGTGCCTTCGACGGATCGGTGGGGCCGAGCACGTCGCGAATTTTCGCCACGGCGTCCACGCCTTCATAGACCAGCGCGATGCACTTCTCGGTGCCGGGCGCGCTTAGTTGACCGGGCGCGCACTCGCACTCCGCATGGCCAGACATGAAACGAACGATGTTATCGAATTGGTTGTCGCCAAAGAGTGGCCCGAGGACGTCGCCCAGTTGCGCTTCGGGTGCTGCCGGGATCGCGAACCCGAGTTCCTTTTCCAGAATGGCCTTGGCCTTGCCGGCGACCATGCCTTTGAGCTTGGTGCGGAGGACTTCCTTCACCGGGCCATAGAATTCCATCGCCGACGCCGTACTCATGCGGTGGACCTTGATGCCGACGATGAACAGGCCGGTGCGGGAGAAGAGATCAATCATGTTGCCCGGACGGCCGCTGGGGAACCGGAAGTTCTCCGGCTTGATGAGCACCAGCGTGCGCTGGGCCGCCTCGCCGGGCGGGTAGGCGATGACGTTTTCCAACAAGCCACCGTCAGTGTCCGAGTATTTGGCCCAGAGCTTGAGCTTGGCCACCGCTTGTTCCAGCGTCGGGGCGGCCATCGCGGCCGGTTCGAAGTAAGTCACCGCGCCGTGATCGTCCACCACCAAGTCGCCGTAAGTGTCGCGGATGCTTTCGCCACCGCGGTGGTCGAAGCTGAACGTGCCAACGACCGAGCGGACCTTGCGCACGGCGTCCTCGCCGCGGAACAGGAGCACCATTACCCGGCGGCGGCGGCCGGTCTGGGGATCGGGCGCGAGGTTCTTGTTGACGTAGGCGCGAATCAACTCCTGGATGCGCGGATCCTGGGGGTCTTGGGCCGAGACGGTTTGCTCGGCGTATTGGCTGACCAATTCGGCGCTGGGCGCGAACATCCGGGCGGCGACGAGGTCCAGGCCGGTGCGGGTGATGAGGCGGCTCAGGATGCCGCCAGTGCGCGACTTGTAGAGCGAATAGGGGGTGATGATGACGTAGGAAAGTTGGTCGGACATAATTTAATCAGGTGGTGACAGGCGGGGTGACGGGGGCGGATTCGGGCGCAGGGGGCGGTGCGGGTTGGGGCGCAGGTGCCGGCGCAGGCGTCGGTGCGGGCGCGGCAGCCTTGCCGCCCACGATCTTGAACATGACGGTGCCACAAGTCGGGCACTTGCCTTTCATGGCTTTGCGCCCGTTCTTCATGGTTTCTTCAACCGCATCCGCAATTTCTTTGCGGGCCTTACATTTAACGCAATAACCTTCAGCCATAAACAAGTCTCCGGTTCAAACGCGCTGGGCGTGGTGGAAATTCCGACTGGAAGGTATGGGATAGCGGCCTCCGAGGTCAATCAAAAGCCCAGCGCGCGGGCCGGGCGGCGTTTGGCGCGCTGGTTGTGCCCGCCGGGAGTTCAAGCCTCTCCATGAACCTCCCCGCAGATGCGGGGACGACCACAGATGGAAGAGGAAGGCAGGCTATCCATGGACCTTTTCCCCGTAGCGGCGGCTCAGATGCCGTCGCCGAGGTGCGGCGGCATTTCGTGGGTGTCGGCGACTTCGGGCGCGAGGGCGGTTTCCTCGCCGGAAAGCACGCGGTATTGGCGGATGTGGAAGGAGACTTCGCCGCCGTCGGCGAAGCCTTCGCGAGCGTAGTCTTCCTTGGCCATGCGGGCGCGAATGGTCAGGCCGCTGGGCAATTCCAACTCCACACGGAGCATGACGCCGAGAAAGAACGTGTGCCGCAGCACCGCCCGGTAGCGGTAGGCGCGGAGGTCGGAGGAAAGTTGCACCGCATAGGGCCGGAAGCCGATGCGGAAGCTCTGGCCGTCGGCCTGGCCGTGGGCGGGGAACTCCAGTTCGTTGGCGCGGGCCAAGCCGCGTTGGACCCGCACGTCGAGGACGTTCATCACGCCGATGAAGCGGGCGACGAATTCGTTGGTCGGCTGCTCATAAACTTCACGCGGCGTGCCGATTTGCTCCATACGGCCCTTGGAAATGATGACAATGCGGTTGCTCACTTCCATCGCCTCCTCCTGGTCGTGCGTGACGAAGATGGTGGTAAGCCTGAGATCGTGGTGCAGGAGGATCAACCACTCGCGCAACTCCTGGCGGATCTTCGCGTCCACGGCACCAAACGGTTCGTCGAGCAGCAGCACGCTGGGCTTGGGCGCAAGGGAGCGGGCGATGGCGACGCGCTGGCGCTGGCCGCCGGAAAGCTGGTGCGGGAAGCGTTTTTCCAGGCCATCGAGTTCGAGGAGCTTCAGCAACTCCGCGACCCGCGCCTTGAGGTCCGCCTTCTTCCATTTCTTAACTTTCAAGCCAAAGGCGATGTTGTCGAAGACGTTCATGGACTTAAACAGCGCGTAGGCTTGGAAGACGAAGCCGATGTTGCGCCGCTGCACGGGGATGTCGTTGACGCGCTGGTCGCGGATGAAGATGTCGCCGCTGGTGGGCATTTCCAAGCCGGCGATCATGCGCAGGACGGTGGTCTTGCCGCCGCCGCTGGGGCCAAGCAGCGCCACCAACTCGCCGTCGTCCACCGAGAAACTGACATCATCCACGGCGGCGACCTGGCCGAAGATTTTGCTGACGTTCTGGAGTCGGATGCTCATCGGTAAAGTTGGTCGGTGTCGGTTTCGCGTGGCGGATCGGCTTCCGTGCCGGGCGTGGTGATCGCGGCGAGTTGCGCGTGCTGCAACTCGCGCTCCTGCTTCCATTCCAGAAGCGTCTTGATGCCAAGCGTGACCAGCGCCAGCAGCGCCAGCAGGCTGGCCACGGAGTACGCGGCGGTGGCGTTGAATTCCTGGTTAAGCTTTTCCACCCGCAGCGGCATCGTGTCAGTCAGGCCCGTGATGTGGCCGGAGACGACGGACACCGCGCCGAACTCGCCCATCGCACGGGCGTTGCAGAGGATGATGCCGTAGAGCAGGCCCCACTTCATCGAGGGCAGCGTGACGTGCCAGAAGGTCTTCCAACCGCTTGCACCGAGCGTCAGCGCCGCCTGTTCCTGGTCGGATCCCTGGGCCTGCATCACCGGCACCAACTCGCGGGCGACGAACGGGAAGGTGACGAAGAGCGTCGCCAGCACGATGCCCGGCACGGCGAACACGATCCGGATGTCGTGCTTGTCCAGCCATTCGCCGAGAAAGCCTTGGAGGCCGAAAACCAGCAGATACATCAAGCCCACGACGACCGGCGAGATGGAGAACGGCAGGTCAATGAAGGTGTTCAACAGCGCTTTGCCCCGGAACTCGAACTTCGCGATGGCCCAGGAAGCGACGACGCCGAATACCGCGTTGAGCGGGACGGTGATGGCCGCGACGATCAGCGTGAGCCTGATGGCGGCGAGCGTGTCGGGATTCTGTATCGCCGCCCAGTATCCGCCCCAGCCCCTGGCGAAGGCTTGGGCAAAGACGTTCAGCAGCGGCAAGAACAGGAACAGGAGCACGAAGCCCAGCGACAGGCTGATGAGCAGCCACTTCACCAGCGGCGATTCCTCCGTGCTACGGCGGGATTTGCGCGTGGCGTCGCGGCTGGCTGGGCGGGCGGCGGGTTTCATGAGGCAGAAATGTTGGTCGGGACGGTGCCGGATGGAATCGGAATGACGAATGACGAATGACGAATGACGAACGAGGCTCGAAGACCGAATGACGAATCTCCGCCATCGTCCGTTCGGCCTCGTGCCAGCTTCAGCGCCCCGGTCCCGCATGAGCGGGCTGGGCTTCGAGCTTCGAGCTTCGTCATTCTTTCGTCATTCGTCATTTGTCATTCGTCATTCGGCGTCCGGTGTTAGCAACTCTTCGTCCGGTTCAGTGCTGGAACCGCCCCGCCCATCGCTCGAGGAAATGGATGGTGATCAGCAGCGCGAAGGAAATGACCATCAGCACCACCGCCAGCGCAATCGCGCCGTGGTAATCGTATTCCTCTAGCCGGATGACGATCAGTAGCGGCGCGATCTCGGAGTCGTAAGGCGTGTTGCCCGCGATGAAAATCACCGAGCCGTATTCCCCCACTGCACGAGCAAAAGCTTGCGCGAAGCCGGTGATGATCGTCGGCAGCAGCGCCGGCGCGATGACACTGAGAAACGTCCGCCAGCGGCCCGCACCGAGCGTGGCGGCGGCTTCTTCGACTTCCGTCTCCAGATTCTCCAGCACTGGCTGAAGCGAGCGCACGACGAAGGGCATTCCGACAAACGTCAGTG
>CAINDV010001219.1 GCA_903847485.1 uncultured Verrucomicrobiota bacterium | reverse complement strand
CACCCCGGCCTACAAGCAGGCGGTTAGTTGGGGCTGTAGGCCGGGTGCCCTCACCCGGCGGCTGGTGACGGGGCCATAAGGATCAGGCCAAGCGTCCTGGGGCGCGTGGCAGGGCCGATAAACCTGTATCCGTTCATCCCTGCGCTCCGGCGATTTGTGGATGAGTGCATTGGAAGAATTGCGGACGGGTCGCACGAAGGCCGCGAAGGGAGCGAAGGAATTGAGCCGGGCCTTTCCGCCTTCGCTCCCTTCGCGGCCGTCGCGCGACCCTGGGGTTGCCGCTTAGCCATATCTTAGAGCGTGTTTGAAAATGCCGCCCGTGGTAGGGCGAGGCTCCTGCAGAGCTGTCCGGTAGGCTCATTACCGCTGTCGTTGAGGCTCGGCAGGAGCCTCGCCCTGCCACGACCGGCATTTTCAAGCAGGCGCTAAGGTGTCTTGACCCGGTAGAAACGCCGGTCGGCCCCGCCGGTGGCGGCGGTGAAGCGATAGGATCCGGGCGCATTAGTGGTCAGCACGGCGGCGGAGTTGGTGGTCCACGGGCCGGTTACTACGTCGGCTTGTAATAGCTTGAAGCTGGGCGCGGAACCGCTGGCTAACAGAAAATTGACCTGCACCTGCGCGCCGGCGAGAGTCGGGCGGCTCAGGGTGATGATGATCGGTGGCGCGCTGGTGATAGCCGTAACCTGCCGGGCCGGCCCCCACGCGAGCGGAAACTCGCCAAAGATGAGTGCGCGGACGTTGAGGTTGTAATTAGTGGCCAACGCCGGATGGAACAGGAAGCTGGCGGCGGCGGTGTTATTAGTGGTGGCGGAAACCAGTTCCTCACAGTTCGTTACGACGAGGTCATCGAGATACCAGCCGACGTGCGCGGAACTTTGGTTATAGAACGAACCCGACTCGTAATGGTAGTTGAACCGCAACCGCGTGTTCCGGCCCGCCACGGAGGCAAGCGACGCCGAGCGGTTGTTGAAACTGGATTCCGTGAGACCGCCGATGCCCGCCTGACTGTAGATGTCTTGCCAAGTGCTGCCGTCGTCGGTCGAGACTTGTACCTTGGCCACCTGTCCCGTCGTCGCATAACCGAGTTCGCTCTTGAAGTTCACCACGCCGTTCGAGCCAGGGAACAAGGTGCGGTTCAAGAGCAGCGTTTGATCCGTCGTGCCGTTCGTGTGGGCCAAATGAAACGCCCGGTTGCCGGTGGCTTTCACGGTGGATTGGGTTGCCGTGTAACCGGGGGAGATAGTGACGACGAAATTCGTCAGCCCGTTCTCCGCGCCGTCGGTAAGGCTGTACGGCAGCCGCCGGGCCGCCAGCCATTGGTAACTCGTCGCGTTCGTAACGGTGGTGAAGGTATAGAGATTGCCTTGCCCAACGGCTGGCTGGCTAGGACCGGAGATGACCGGCGGATGGTAATCAGCGCCGGGCACCGCCGGATCGAATACTGTGACGGAGTAACTGAACTGACTCGCGCTGGCACCGGCGACATTGTTAATTGTGACCGAATAGACGGTGTCAGCGGCGGGCTGCGTCCAGCGGGAAAGGCCGTTCGCGTCCTGACCGGCGGGAATCCAGACGAGCGTGTTTTCCCCATAGCCATTGGCTACCGACTGCATGCTGACCGCCACCGGCATGTTGTTGCTGCGCATCGCCACCGTGGCGGCGCTGAAGTCCGCGTTGGGATAGGCAAAGGACCAGCGGGCGAACACGACTTGATACGGCACAAAGCCCGGCGGCGGCCAGCTCACAAACCCATCCCGCGTCCCCGGCCGCGGGCCGCCATAGTTGGCGTCGAACATCCACGTCGCGTTGGCCGCCCACTGGGTGCCCTGCGCGGGCACGTCGCCGGTGCCCATGATCTGCGTCTGCGGGTAGAGCAGCCAGCGCCGGTGGCCCACGACGACGTTGTTCGCCGCAGGATCCCAAATGTAGCCCGTGATGGCGTCCGGCCCGGTGTTGCCGCCCGCGAGGTTGGATTTGCCGGCCGCTTCCGCCCCGGCGGCCGTGTAACAGGTCCAAGACGGTGGCGGGGAATGGCTCAAGGCACTGTTCGCGGCCATCATGACGGCGGCCTGCTGACACTTCAGGCTCGCCGCAGCGTCGAAGGCCACGTCGGCCGGCACCCCCGCCAGGGCGCGAAACCAATTGATGCGGCGCAACACCGCTTGGGTGTAAGCGGTGGCGTTAGTGCCGGGAGTGCAACTGGCGACGACCGCGCTGCTGTTCATCGGCACGTCGGCGGAGGCGGTGAACACGGCGTTGTAAAAGCCGCGCACTTCCTCGCGCGACGCGGTGTTCACGGAGAATCCGCCGGTAACATCCCGCTGCCGGAGCCGTCGGGGCAGGCCGGAGAGGTCCGTGGGCGGCGCGGGCGCATCGCCGAGGAATACGAAGGGTTGGGCCGGGAGCGTCGCGGTCAGGCTGACCAACAGAGCGACGCCGAACAGTAAGGGCTTGGGGTATGTCATAAGGGTGCTAACATACGCTCCGGCGCGCGCCCGGCGCAACCCGGCGCGATTGAAGCCGAATGACGTATGACGAATCGTCGCCTCCAGCGGGTCGGCGGTGTGTCGAGTCTTGCCTGGCTGCGTGCCCAGCTCAGGCAGGCGAACCGTCCTGTCAAGGACGCGGCGGGCTTCGTACTTCGTCATTTCATTGGTCCTTCAGGTCGCGTTGCCGCGATTTCATTTGCTCTGCCCGCAGAAGTTCCTAGCATCCGTCCGCCGGTGGACACTCCCCGGCACAGCTATTACATGACAACTTACGACATCGCAGTTATCGGCGGCGACGGCACCGGGCCGGAAGTTACTCGGGAAGCCCTAAAGGTCGCCGAAGTGGCGGCGCAGAAATTTGGGTTCCAGATCAATTGGCATCCCTACAACTTGGGTGGCGAACGCTACCTTAAGACCGGCGAAGTGCTGCCTGACAGCGTGGTGACTGAGTTACGCCAGTTCAAAGCCATTTACCTCGGCGCTATCGGCCATCCGCAGGTCAAGCCTGGCATTCTGGAGAAAGGCATCCTGCTACGGCTGCGCTTCGAGTTGGAGCAATATATCAACCTCCGCCCGGTGAAACTCTACCGCGCCGTGGATTGCCCACTGAAGGACAAAGGCCCGGAACACATTGACTTCGTCGTCGTCCGCGAGAACAACGAGGGGCTTTACTGCGGCGCCGGCGGCTTCCTCTTCAAAGGTTTGCCCGGCGAAGTCGCCGTGCAGGAATCCATCAACACCCGGCGCGGCGTGGACCGCTGTCTCAAGTACGCCTTCGAGCTGGCTCAGAAGCGTCGCGCGGGCCAGCCGTGGCAGGGCCTCAAGCCGGAGGACGTCGCCGCGGGCAAGACCGCGCAACTTACCATGGTCGGTAAGACCAACGTGCTGACCTATGCCTTCGACCTATGGGACCGCGCCTTCCACGCGATGGGGCCTAAGTATCCGCCGGTGAAGCTCGACTACGCCCATGTGGACGCCACCTGCATGTGGTTTGTGAAGAATCCGGAGTGGTTCGATGTGATCGTCACCGACAACCTGTTCGGCGACATCATCACTGACCTAGCGGCGATGATCCAAGGCGGTCTAGGCGTGGCGGCAGGTGGTAATATCAACCCGGAAGGCAGCTCGATGTTCGAGCCGATGGGTGGCAGCGCGCCCAAATATACTGGGCAAAACGTCATCAATCCGCTCGCGGCCATCAACGCCGCCGGCATGATGCTCGACTTCCTGGGCGAAGCGAAGGCGGGCGCAACCATCGAGGCCGCAGTGATCCAGATCATCAACACCAAGATACAATCTCTTGCCGCCGGCAAGATGGGCTACGGCACGAAGGAAGTGGGTGACTTAGTGGCGGCGGCGCTTTAACCCGAATTCGGCAGTTGACTAACCACAGAGAACGCAAAGAATCAATTATTTACAGGTGACAGTCAGCTTTCCCATTAGGTGGGTCTAAGATTATGCGCCAACTGTTCTCTTGGTGTTCTCTGTGTTCTTGGTGGTTAAGCAACTGCTCTTTCTAGGTTGAAGAATGAGCCTGTTACCACGGCTCCTACAGGGTTTTGAAATCGCCGCTCCCAAGTCCCCTGGCCGGAGGAAGTTCAACGGGCGCGCTCCAACTCCGGCGGAGCCGGGGAGAAGCATTTCAGCGTGAAGCCGTTCGGGTTCGCGCTCAGGCCATAGACGGAATAGTGGAAGTATTTGGCGATCCGCTCGAATGGCGGCAACAGTGCCGGCTCGATCATCCCGCCCAAGTTCATTTCGTCGGCCAGCGGTTCCGCGATCAGCGCGGGCAGCGGCAGCAGCGGCGCGAGGCTGGCACCGGAAGGGGGATTCCTCTTCAGCGCCTCCAGCCCGGCCTGCGCGAGCGACTTGTGGTTCCAATAGCCGAAGGCGCACGCTCCGGAGTCGGTCACCCGCGCCCGGGACTGGTCGAGTCCCGGCTTTTCACTGAGCGGCTGGGTGTGGGCTTCGGCGCCGCGCAGGAATTCCTCCACCAGTGCCGCATCGGTCGCGAGCACGACGTGGCTGGCGGTGGCGGCGTAAGCCAGCGTGCGCGCTCCTTGAAAAAGCGTGGTGGCACCGGGCAGCGACGGTAGGGTAATCGAGTAGATCTTACGGCCAAGAAACTCGCGTCCCACCGGGTCGCCTTCCGGCTGCGGCAACAAGCCGAAGAGCGCCTTGAGCGCCGCCACGAGCCGCTCCGGGTCCGGCGAGCCGATCACATAAACGGAGCGGGCACCGGCCGCTCTGCCGACGGTCGAACCGGAAGGGGCGATGTCCCAATGGAGGAAATCTTCGCCCAGCCCCGCCGCCAGCGCCGGGCGCAGATCGAAGTCCGGATTCTTCAGCTTCGCCGCGTCCGCCGCCGTATCGAGCAGGAAATCCCACGCGCTGGAAAAGTGTGGCGAGAGCTCGTCGAGCGCATCGCCCAAGGCGGCCAAAGCTTGGGAACCGCTGAAGCGCCAGCGATCAAATTCCGCCGCGCCCGTTGGCACAAACGGCGGCGGGGCGCAGTCTGCGGACGTTCCGGCCAACCCGTCCAGCAAGCGCGGCCGCTGGCTGCCGCGGACATCCAGGCGTAATTCCGAGGCCACCCCGGCCGGCGTGAGGGCGTAAGAAAACGCCGCGCCTTCCACCGTGTCCAACCCCAGGGCGCGGAGCAGCGACCCGGCGTGAAGCGGGAGGAACAAGGCGTTCTCGGGATTCTGGGCGATGAGGCCCGCCGGGACGTTGTTGGTGTTGCCGGCCGCGTCCTGCTCCAGGAGCGCGCCAAGGTTGGCCCAACCGCACAGCAGCGCGGAGCGAAAGCAGGCCGCGCCCTGGCGGGCGAAGGCGGCCTGGTCGGCAAGCGTCGGCAGTTCGCGGCCGGCCAGCCGGGCGAGCACACTCTCGATCAGCGCTGCCGAATCCGAGGCCACTAGCAGCGAATCCACCTGGCCGAGGAAGAACTGAGACCCCGGGACGCCTGATGCGGCGGTCGGACGTCGAGGGGCGCGCGGTGGTTCGGCACCGGGCACGTCTTGGAAAACGCGCTTGGGAAAGAACGCTTCCCGCAAGCTTTCCGGCACCGCGCCGCCCAATGAGAACGCCGCGAAATCCCGACCGTGCAGTTCTTCCGCACGCCAGTTCCGGCCGGTGTCCAGCCAGTGCTGCTTGAGTGCGGCGAGGTTGGTGGCCAGTTGCGGGGCGTTGGTGCCGCAATCCGCGAGGAAGATTACGGCGGGCCGGGCCGTCGCCGGTGCCTGCGCCCCGGGCGGCACCAGGGCCAGCGTGACCTGTCCGCGCGGCAGCGTCAGCAGCTCCGGCAGGCGCACGCCCCATTGCCGCTCCAGCGGCGCCACGAACTGTTCCTGCCAGCGTTCACCGAGCTTGGCGAGCACTGGTTTCATCGCCGGGTCACGCCACATTTGCACCAGCGGCAGCGCCTCCCCAGCCGCCGTGGCTTGCACCCAGTCTGGCGCGGTCACGACGAACAGGGTTTCTGGAGGAAGGAGTTCTTCGGCGGGAGGCGTGGCGGCGGGAAGGGAGGTGGCGAGGAGGAGGAAGAGGAGGAAGAAATCCGAAATCCGAAGCCCGAAATCCGAAAGAAATCCGAAGTCCGAAATCCGAAATCCGAAACGCGGTGGCGCCGTAGGACAGGCGTCGCGCCTGTCTCCATCTTCATTTCCCTGCGTGATCGAAGGGCGGGTGAATCTCGCCGGCCAGCGCCCGCCGAAGAAACCATTCCTGTAAGAAATCAGAAACAGGCGCGACGCCTGTCCT
>CAINDV010001218.1 GCA_903847485.1 uncultured Verrucomicrobiota bacterium | reverse complement strand
GGGAAGAAAACCCGGAGTTGAGCGATTTTGAAAGCCGCTACCGCCGCAAAGACGGCAGCACCTTCCTCGGCCGATTGAACTTGCGGACTATTACCGACTCCGTGGGGCGGGCGGTGGCCTTTGAGGGATTCATCGAAGACATCACCGAGCGCAAACAGGCGGAGGCGGCACAGCGGGCAATCCAGTTGACGGCTGAGCGGTATTTGAACATCGCCGCCGAGATCATCATGGCGCTGGATGCCCAGGGGAACATCACGCTCCTGAACGACAACGGCCACCGCTTGCTGGGGTATGCCCCGGCGGAACTCCTGGGCAAGAGCTGGTTCGACACCTGCCTGCTCGAAGGGGACCGCACCGGAGTTCGGCTTTTCTTTGAGCAGCTCCAGGCGGGCGCGGCCACCACGGTTGAACACCATGAGAACAAGGTGTTGACCCAGAGCGGGGAGTGGCGCGTCTTCTCCTGGCACAACACCATCCTCACGGATGAGGCCGGCCGGTTCGCAGGCACCTTGAGTTCCGGCGAGGACATCACTGACCGCCAGCGGGCTGAGGCGGCCTTGCGGCTCAAGAACTTCGTGTTTGATGAATCGTTGGCCGCCAATAGCATCGCGGACCTGGACGGAGTTATCACCGAGGCCAACGCGGCGTTTCTCCGGTGCTGGGGATATTCGCGCAAGGAGGAGGTCGTCGGCCAGCCCATCCGGCATTTCCTCGCTGATGCAGAGCAGGCCACTGCCTTTGCCACCGCCCTCAGCGAGGCTGGCCAATGGGAGGGGGATTACACCGCGAAGCGGAAGGACGGCTCGACTTTCATTGCCCGCAGCCTGGCGACCGTCCTGCTCGATGAGGCTGGCAGAATGATCGGCTTCCAATCGTCGGTGATTGATGTTACCGAACGCAAGCAGACGGAGGCCAATTTGATGGCCGCTTACACCAAGCTGGAAATGCTATGGGGGGTTGTCTCCCTGGCCGATGCGGAAGTCAAAACCATCTACGATCACATTCTTGCCGGGATCACGCGAATATCCGCGAGTCAATACGGCTTCTACGGCTTCCTCAACGAGGATGAATCGGTCATGACCATCCACTCCTGGTCTGGAGAAGCGATGCAGGACTGCGTGATGGTGAGCAAAGCGGCGGAGTTCCCCGTCTGCCAGGCCGGCGTGTGGGCCGAGGCCATTCGCCGCCGTGAGCCGCTGATCCTGAATGACTATGCCGCCGCCCACGCCGGGAAGAAGGGCCTGCCGGAAGGGCACGTCATGCTGACCAATCTCCTGGTGGTGCCCTATTTCTCCCGCGACCGCATCACGGCGGTGGCGGCCGTGGCGAACCGGACTGCCGACTACGGGCCGGACGATGTGCGGCAGATCCAGGCGTTCATGGGCAGCGCGCAAGCCGTGGTCGAGCGCCGGCGGGCGGAGGATGCGCTGCGAAAAAGCCAGAGCTTGCTCGCCCAGACCGAAAAGATGGGCAAGGTGGGCGGCTGGGAGTTCGACATTGCGACGGGAAAACAAACCTGGACGGAAGCGATTTACGACATCCACGAGCTGGATTATTCCTACCAGCCGACGGTGGCCCGGGGCCTGGATTTCTATACGCCCGCCTCCCGGCCGATTATTGAGCAAGCCGTGCGGCGCACGGTCGAGCGGGGCGAGCCATTTGATCTGGAGTTGGAAATCATCACCGCCAAAGGCAAAGGCCGCAGCGTTCATGCGATTGGCCAAGCGGACCCGGCGGGCGGCAAAGTCTATGGCTTCTTCCAGGACATTACGGAGCGCAAACGGGCGGAAGAAGCCCTGCGGAAATCCTTGTGTGAGAAGGAGTCGCTGCTCAAGGAGGTTCACCACCGGGTGAAGAACAACCTGCTCGCCATCCTCGGCCTGGCGCTGGCGGAGCAACGCCACGCGACCACCGAGGAAAAGCCCGTGGCCCAGCGGATCACTGCCAACCTTCGGCGGCGCCTCGAGGGCCTGCTGGAGGTCCATCAGATGTTATCCGCCTCGCAGTGGGCACCGATGCCCGTGGACCAGTTGGCGCGGAGGATCATCCAGTCCGCCCTGGCGGCAGTGCCGACCAGTTGCTCGGTGACGGTGGATTTGCAGCCGTCGGCGGTCCAGGTCTCGCCGCGGCAGGCGAGCAACTTGGCGCTCGTGCTCAACGAGCTGGCCACCAACACGATCAAATACGCGCTCGCCGGTCGGGCCGTCGCTTGCATCACGCTGGCCATCACCGGCACCGCTACCACCATCCGCCTCGACTACCGCGACGACGGTCCCGGTTACCCGGCGGCGGTGTTGCGCCAGGAAGGTCTGAGCACCGGCTTGGAACTGGTCCGGGATATTACCACGCAGACTTTGCGGGGCCGGTTGACCTTTGCCAACGACGGCGGCGCGGTGACCGTGATGGAAATCCTGGTCGAGGAGGTTTCTCGCACCTAACTTGTTCCCCCGGCGGTCAACCGCCCACCCAACCAATCTATGTAATTTATGCCATCACCTATGCCCAATACCAACCCCCTGCGGGTGCTGCTCGTGGATGACGACGTGCTTGTCATCAACGTCGTCCGCGAACTATTGGAAGAAGCTGGCCACACCGTCGTCGGGAACGCGCCGGACGGACAGCTCGCCCTCGAACTCACCAAGTCGCTGCGACCGGACATCGTGTTCATGGACATCGAAATGCCAGGGATGAGCGGACTGGAAGCTACGCGGCAGATCCAGGAACAGTGTCCCGTGCCGGTCATCCTGCTGACCGCGCACGAGGATGCCGAGTTGATCGCAGTGGCCAGCCGGGTTGGGGCCGCCGCCTACCTGGTCAAGCTCCCCAACCCCGGCGAGCTGACCCGCACCATGGCGATAGCCCGGGCGCGCTTTGCGGATCTCATGGAACTGCGGGCGCTGAACGCCAAGCTCCAACAAGCCCTCGCCGAGGTCAAAACCCTCCGGGGACTGGTGCCCATCTGTTCCCGGTGTAAGTGCATCCGGGACGAAAAAGGCTACTGGCAGCGGGTCGAAACGTACATCTCTGAACGCACCGAGGCTCAGTTCAGCCACGGCGTCTGTGACGACTGCATCAAGGTGCTCTATCCGGAGCTAAACCTGCCTCGCTTTAGCCCTTCCGCGGGCGACCCGCCAGGCGGCTGAGTCGAGGCCCGGCCACCGGGGCGGCACCCTACCAGCGCCGGCAGTGGGGCCGAAGGCTTTCCATCTTTCACCCGCCATTCTTCAGCCAGCGCTTTAATGCTAACCGGGCAATTTAAGATTTCGGGCTTTGTCATTCATTCGTCGTTCGTCATTAGTTCGTCCTTGAGCTTCGGAACGCAGATTTAGTCCCAACATAACTCAACAAGAAAGCAGACCAGTAACTATGAAAATCGGCCACCACCTAAAAGTTTTGATCGTAGATGACGACGTGCTCATCTGCAACGTCGTGAGAGATTTATTGGAAGAAGCCGGCCACACAGTGGCCGGCACCGCCCACGACGGCCGGCAAGCCATCGAGATGGTGCAGTCCCTCCGACCGGACATGGTGTTCATGGACATCAAGATGCCGGAGATGGATGGCTTGGAGGCCACGCGTCTGATCCAAGCGCAGTGTCCGACGCCGGTCATCCTACTGACCGCCTACGACGACCCGGAGTTAGTGGAACAAGGCAGCCGCGTCGGGGCCGTCGCCTACCTGGTCAAGCCGCCCAGCCTCGGCGAAATGACCCGCACCATGGCGATGGCCTGGGCGCGCTTTGCGGACCTCCGGCTGCTGGCCTACGCCAACGAGGAACTCAAGAGCTGTTTACGTGACATCCGAGTCCTCCACGGCGTGCTGCACATCTGCAACCGCTGCAAACGCATCTGCAATGATGCTGGGGGCTGGGAGGCGGTGGATACCTACCTGAGCGCCCACACTAACCTCCAGTTCATCCAGGCCATCTGCCCAGACTGCGTGCCCCTGCTCAGTCCGGACCAGCCGTTCCCTCGGCTCAACTTGCCGCCTTCCCCTCCCACACCCTGACGGGCACCCGCTCCCCATCCGATGGGGCACTGCCGTTTAGTCAAGCCCGAACTCCGAAGCTGTCGTGTAGCAAACAAAGTTAGAAAAGAGTGTGCGAACAAAACTAGAATGCCTTCAGAACACCGGGCAGTGGAGCAGGACGATGGGTTTGGCGCTTGGATCAGGCGCGTGGCGGAGGTAGTAAATGTCGCCATCTGGGCGGAGGCAGCGGATGACGGTGGTGCGGGGTGGG
>CAINDV010001217.1 GCA_903847485.1 uncultured Verrucomicrobiota bacterium | reverse complement strand
GGTTCATGGGCGCAACGCGCGCAAAAAATTCGGGGTGGTCTCATTTTGGCCGTGGGTCACGCCAAGAACCGGCTAAAGCCGGGACTCCGAACGGCCTTGGGCAGCGTTTTGCGGAGTTCGTAGTCCCACCTTTAGGCGGTTCGGGGACAAAATGAGACCACCCCGAACTTTTTACGCGCGTTGCGCCCATGAACCTCAAGATGCGCAAGTTGTTGGAAATCAACGAAGGCATTTTGAGGTTCATGGGCAGAACTGCTGGGAATAGACGCGAGGAATTGGCGTGGGGCCGGGGTGAGGGGCCCACGCCAATTCCTGCATCCATCCCAGCCAAAGCTACGGGTCGGGATGTCTGAGTCTAGGTAGCCCGCCATTCTGCGCCAGCACAGTCAGCGCCGGGCGGTGCTTAGCTTGAATTGGGCCAATTGTTCCATCAAAGCAGTGCGGTCGGCGGCGCGGTAGCGCTCGGGGATGTGGCGGCGGTCGGAGCAGGCCAGCACGGCGGCCAGTTCTTGCAGGGCGAGCAATTTGGGATCAAGCGGATCTATGAATGAGCCAACGGCTTCCTCCAGGTCAGCCAATTGCACGTCGTCGTCGTGTTTCGCGAGCACGGCGCGCTCTTTGGCGCGGGTCAGGATGGCTTCCACGTCGCTGCCGGTGAGCGGACGGCTGCCGAGTTGTTCGCGGATGTAAACCTTGATCGCATCCGCCAGCGTGATCTTCTTCACCCCGGCGACGACGGAGAAAAGTTCCAGGACTTCCTCCGGAGTTTGCGCCGGGAACAGCGGGATGCAGAGGCCGAAGCGGCCCTGGCGCTTCATGTCAATGGCCAGCAAGTCGGGTCGCGAGGTCATGGCCACCCAGAGTTCGCGTCCGCGCAAGGTGGAATCGCCGATGTGCGCGGCGAACGCGGCGAAGATGCGGCTCGAAACGCCGCTGTCGCCGGAATCACCGTCGCGGTTGCCGAAGATGGCGTCGGCTTCGTCCACGACCACGATCACCGGGCCGAGCGCGCGGATGGTCATCAGGATGCGCATCTGTTGCAGCTCGGTGTCGCCAACCCATTTGGAGCGGAATTCGGCGATCTCCAGCACTGGCAACCCGCACTCGCAAGCGAAGCAATCAATGAGGAAGGATTTCCCTACGCCCACGCGCCCCGGCACCAAGACGCCGCGTTCCAGCACGTCGGTTTTGTGATTCTTGATGAGCCAGGCCAACTCGCGGAGCTTCGCTTTGGCGGCGGTGTGCGTGGCGACGCGGTCCAGCGAGACACCGGGCCGGGGATCTTTGAAACGCACCAGTCCCTGGCAGTATTCCTCGATCAGCCGCTTCTTGCTGGCGGCGACGTGCTCCATGGTGACGCGGGCGCTGTTGCGCGCGGCTTCGGCGAGGACGTGCTGGGTGCGGAGGAGATTCAAGCCGGCGGTGCGCGGGGCCAATTCGGCAGGGGTGAAGTCGCTCCACTCGCTCAACGGCCGGCCGCCAGCCATCTTTTCAGCCCAGCCGGACTGGAGAAAGCGCAGGCGATCTTCCGTGTCGGGCAACTCAATCTTCACCTGGGCGACATGCGGGTTTTGCAGCAAGTCGGAGCTCAGCTCGGCGGCGGATTCGGTGACGAGAATCACGCCGAGATCAAGCTGGCGCATCTCCGGTGCGGCGGCCCATTTCATCAGCGTGACCAGCGACATGCGCTCGTCCAGGCTGGCGCCGGCGTCCTCTTGAGCGGGGACGAT
>CAINDV010001216.1 GCA_903847485.1 uncultured Verrucomicrobiota bacterium | reverse complement strand
GAACCGTCGGCGACCTCGAAGCGGCCCACCTGCCGGGTCAACGCTCCGGTGAACGCCCCTCGCTCGCGGCCGAACAACTCACTCTCGACCAGCGCCGACGGCAGCGCCGCGCAGTTGACCTTAACCATCAAGTTCCCTTTGCGCGAACTCAGCCGGTGGATCGCTTCGGCCACGAGTTCTTTCCCCGTGCCGGTTTCTCCGAAGATCAGCACCGACGAATCCGTGGGCGCCACCTGCTCCACTTGCTGCAGCACGCCCTTGATGGCGGCACTCTGCCCCAGGATGTCGCCGTGCGCCTGGCTGAGCTTGATTTCCGACTTCAGGTAATCGCTTTCCGCGAGCAGCCGATTCTTGAGCCGCTCGATTTCTGCGTGCGACTGACGCAGCGCCTCCTCGGCCTGCCGGCGCTCGGTGATATCCGTGGTCATTCCCATGAGACGCTGCGGTTGGTCGCCGCCACCGTGCGACCGGCCACGCGACGCCATCCATCGGATTCTCCCATCCGGCATCACGATACGGTATTCGATGCTGCCGTCCTCACCCGTTTCCAATACCTGCGCTACAATCTGCCGGATCGCTCCGCGGTCATCAGGATGTACCTGCGCCACCACACGCTCGAATGTGATCTCCTCGTCCGGGGCAAATTCGAACAGCTCGCGATTCTTGGGCGTAAGCCAGTAGCGGCCGCTGGCCACATCAAGCTCCCAAAGCCCGGCGCCTGCGGAGTCGGCGGACAGCCTCAGCCGCGCCTCGCTTTCCCGCAGCTCCTGGTCTGTCGCCTTTCGGGCGAGCGCGTTGGCAAACACCTGGGCGACCAGTTGCAGCCGTTTCACGACCGCTTCCGGCCAGACGCGTTCGGCCTGCAACGTGTCAAAACTCATCGCGCCGATGAGCGGACCGCCGCCCGTCGAAAGCGGAATCAGAACCGACGACTTAACGCCGTAAAAGCGGCGGGTCGCCTGGTCGCGCGCGGCTTCCGGCGGCAGGGCTTCCGTGGAAAACGCCAGCATCTCGCCGCGCAACATCTTCTGGAGCAGCCATGGAAACGCCTCTTGTGCATCAATCCGCGCCGGCCGTAGCGGACCCTCCGGTGGGCCAAACAGGTGAGTCAGGTTCATGAACCGCGTCGCCTCGGTCGTCCATTGCCAGAGCGCGGACAGATCGAGGTCGAGGCATTCGCAGACGCGGCGTTGGGCGTCCTCGATCTCGCGGTCCACCTCGCCCGCAGGCAGATTCACGAATTTCGACGACAAGTCGGCGATCAGCGTCTCGAAGCGCAAGCGCTCTTCGAGTTCAGCAACCGGCTTGGTGTTGGCCAAAGTCTTCAAATTCTCTTTAGCGAGTAGTCCAGTTTCCCAGTCTAGCCTTCCGGGATTTACCGCCAATCGCCTGATCCTGGCGCGAACCTCATGCTACTGTAGGGGGTTGGTGAAGTCATTGGTTCTTCCGCATGGCGGCCGCCGCAACGCAGAGCGGCGCAATCCCTTTGCGTAGTGCCTGCCACCACAGCCAGAGTGCCCGCGAACCGTCGGGCAGGCGGCCATACCAAAGGAAACGGATCGTCATTTGTTTGAGCCATTTGCAACGGAGACAATCGTTGCTGCCAACCATGGAAGCGTCAAGCAATGAACTTGCGCGCGAAGCTAGCCATCCAATCGCGCAGGAAGGTCGCGCTCAGGTGTGTCCATTGGCCTAGGCGTTCCCGGCGCAACGAACTCTCCCAAGTGCATCAGGCAGCTCAAGAATCGGCGTGCCGATGTAATCCGCACGCGGCGGCGCTGGCAACCCATGATCCGCCACCGATGCTAACGCCGTAGCCCGAACGTGCCTTGAAGACTCCACACGCAACCGAGGTGAATTCTGCGTCGAACAAGCGCTTGAGCGACATGGTGTCGTTTCTCGGGTAAGGAGGTGGTCTTCCGTCCCCCCCCCCATTAGAACCGAACGTGAGACTTGCGCCTCATCCGGCGCAAGTCGATACCAAGCCCCGCGTGAGTGAAGCCGGTTTCACCACGTTTTGGACGTGACTCAGCCACCGTTTGATCAAGTCCTGGTTACAATTTTGGCTCGAACAGGCGGCCCCACGACGGCACAGGAGACCGTCCAACCTGAAAAGCCCAGCATTATACCATATGTTCACTGCCCTCCGGATGCACCTCCGGTGCGTACAAAACAAGGCCAACAGCGGCATTGTCAATTGTCAATGAGCCACTTGCGTTGTATGCAATTTGTATACACGGCAGCGGTTTTGGTCACGCAAACCCAAGCCAGTATTGGTCGGAACCTTGTTTACACCTTCGCGCGATGCCCAAATACGACCCACGGCGAGCGGTCAACTCCAGAGTGCAGGAGACATTGCGCTGTGTCTGCCCACGTCCGAAGCGCCGGATTGTCGCTGCCTGGCGGCAGCCCCTGCCGCCGCCAGCAGGCGGCGTCGCTGAGAACGCCGATCTCTCCGGTCGCCTCGAATTTTACTTGCGCGGCCTGCCGCCGACCATGCACTGGCCCTCGCGCAAAACGCCCTGTTCAGCGACACGCTCAGTGGTGAGGGCATTCTCACGCGTGGAAAAACTTCATGCACACGATGTGAACAAAACCGCTCGGCACCGCAGGGATTTTGATTCTTGGATAGATGATTACTGGGATCGGCCTGTGCGAAACTAGAAACATTCTGACAATGTGGTGGAGTATGCGCACTGGAACTGGGGAAGCCGTAACTGGTTGCGCAGGCGGAAAACTGAACCAAGGCAGGCGCAAGGTTTGCCAAAGGTCCGAGCCCCCTCCCTCAAGTTACTCCGCTCTTTCCGTCGCCCAGGCGGCTGAGGTTGCTGAGATGTGCCCGAGTTCCGACACCGTTCACTTTTCGATTTGACAAGTCGCGCCGCACGCACCATGCTCCCATGCTTGCTTCCAAACCGCCATGAGCAGAGCCAGCGCAGACCATGAGCGAACAACCTGCTGAAACGCCACGGATCATGATCGTGGACGACTCCCCGGAGAACCTCCGGTTGTTGGGGGACATGCTCGGCTACCATGGCCACCAAGTGGTCACGGTGTCCAGTGGCGAGTTGGCACTCAAAGAGGTGAGGCGTGCCCAACCGCGCCTCATTCTGTTGGACATCCTCATGCCCGGCCTGGACGGCTACGAAGTGTGCGCCCGCTTGAAGGCCGAGCCAAGCCTGAAGGACATCCCCGTCATCTTCCTCAGCGCGCTGGATGGGCTGGAGGACAAGGTTCGCGCCTTCCAGGTGGGCGGCGTGGATTACATCTCCAGACCCTTTCACTTTGAGGAGGTGAGGGCGCGCGTGCGCAACCAGTTGGAACTTGGGTGCCAGCGACGGGCCTTGCAGGCCGCCAATGAGCAACTGCAGACGACGCTGGCCGAGCATCAGCGCACACAGGCAGAGCTTAGGGCTTCCGAGGAGCGTTTCCGGGGCATTTCAGAACAGGCGCATGACGCCCTCTGCCTCATCGAGCCAACGGGAAAGATCGTCTGGTGCAACGATCAGGCGGTCCGGATGACCGGCTATGCCCGCGAGCAGCTCCTGGCCGCCACCTCGTTCGCCGTCTTCCTGGCTCCGGAGTCGGTGGCGGAGGTCGGGGGCCACTTCCACCAGTTCCAGGCCGGCGAACCGTATCCGCACAGCTTCGTTTTCACCTTTATCCGTGCCGATGGCGAACGGCGCACGGCGGAGACGCACATGGCTAGCATCGGCGATCGGTTCGACCAGCGCCTCCTCGTCGTCAGCATATTGGATGTCACCGAGCGTTTGCACGCTGAGGCGGCGCGGCGAGAGAGTGAAAGGGTCTTTCGGTCCCTGATCGAGTCCCTGCCCCTGATTATCTACCTTTACGAAGGGCCGGCGCACACTTCGGTGTATAGCAATCCCACCTTCACCCGGCTGACCGGCTATACCCTCGAAGACTTGCCCAGTGTGGAGACTTGGTGGAGCCGGGCCTATCCGCAAGCCGCCTATCGCCAGCAGATCCAGGAGGAATGGGCCAGCCGCGTACGGCGTGCCAGGGAAACCGGAGCGCCAGTAGAGCCTCTGGAATCCCTGGTCACTTGCAAGGACGGCTCGCAGAAGGTCTTTCTCACCGGCTCCATTTCTCTGAGCGGAACGAACTGCCTGTTTGGGCTGGACTTGACCGCACTGAAGCGGGCGGAGTTCGAAACCGAGTATCTGCGCCAGAAGCAACGGTTGGTCCGCGACCTGCACGACGGGCTCGGCGGCATGAGCGCGAACATCGGGATGTTCGCGGCCCGTGCGACCCGGGAAAGTGAACCCGTGGCCCGCGCCCGGTTGCTGGCCACCATCGGCCAACTCGCGATGGAAAGCGGCCTGGAGGTGCGCGAGTTGATGAGCACGCTGCGAGTCGCCGAGCGCGATTGGGGTGCCCTGATCCACGATTTGCGGCGCTATGCGGCGCTGGTCCTGGATCCTGTAGGCATCCTGTGGGAATTCACCGTGACCGGCGAAGTGCCCGACGCCGGGCTGGACAGCCTGGCGGCGCTCTCCTTGGCACGCGTATTCCGCGAGGCCGTCACCAATGCCAACAAACACGCCCATGCCCAAGTGGTGATCATCAGGCTGAGCTTTCACGCGCAGTGCCTCCGGGTGGAAATCCAGGATGATGGCGTCGGCTTCGCGCCCGCCACCGTGCAGCCCGGCCAGGGGCTGCGTAACATTCGCCAGCGGGTCGCCGAACTCGGCGGCCTCCTGCAACTCGAGTCCGGGCCGGGCACGCGTCTCTCTTTTGCCCTGCCAATCCCCGTGCGGACGGGGGACTTCGCTGGCACCCTGGTGGTGCCCGCCCAACCTGCGTTGCCGGCGGACCCCGCGGCCGGAAGCCCGTGAGCCGCAACTATTACGAACGTCATTAACTGTTTGGTTAAATGGTTGAAAAGTTAAATGGGTTAAATGGTTAGCCGGTCGTTTGGCCCCATTTAACCTTCTAACCCTTCTAACCCATTTAACCCATTTAACCTTCTAAGCAATCTGTTAACGACGTTCGTTATACTCAATTGAAACCACAGATGGACCCAGATGAACACAAATGGAAGAGTTCCCGCCGACGTAGGACCGGCGTTGTGCCTATCCCCATCTTCAATCCCCTCGGCAACGGAAAGGTGCGCGCTCCAAACTCCTCTGCTTCCTTCTCCCACGCCAATGTTCTTGATGCCCGAGAAAGGCGTGACGCCCGTCCGACTGCATGGATACGGCTGAGCCTGGCCGGGCGGGGCCGCTGCGCCGCCTTAGCCGTAACTATGCAGTCGTCAACCACGCCGAAGGCGTGGCAGCCGGCGTAGGACAGGCGTCGCGCCTGTCTCCATCTTCATCCCCTTGCCTCACTAAAAGGTGACAGCTCACGGCCATCAGAATTCACCCGGAAGAGCCGTCTCAGACGATTTCAGAGACAGGCGCGACTCCTGTCCTACTGCACGGATACGCCTTAGCGTCGCGGCGGCCCGTCCGTCGCGAGCCACCGCCTCCCCCATAAATCCCCCACGCATGGGGATGGCGGCATCCCCATACCAGCGGCTATTCTTGGCCCCTGTTCAGCGGCGGAGCAGGTGCTGCCGCAGCAAGACAATCTCAATGACCACAGATTTTAAGTCACCCCGGGACCGTGCCGCGCTGGTGCGCTGGCCAGCGCACCTTCCGCAGTGCTATCCCATGGAATCGGCCCCCGCTGTGAAGATTTTATCAGCGGGTCGGAGCGCCGGTTGGCAACCGGCGGGGAGCGTCCCACCGTGCGAAGCCGGGTGCCAACCGGCGCTCCGTTCTGGTTGCCGCTTCGCCGCGCTACGCCCTCCGGCCACGCCCGGTGGCCAAAGGTTCCCAGCCCACCGCTCCCGCCCGCTTGGTGGCTTGCGCGCTGCCCTCCGTCCCCCCACGTCACCTAACTCCTTACCGCTATGAATGCCGAACCGATGTGCCTCGCCATTGTTGAAGACAACTCGATGTTGATCGAAAACTTGCGCCTCCTGCTCCAAGGCGAGCCGGAGGTGGAATCCGTCGTGGCGTTTGCCTCTGCCGAAGCCTTGCTCCAGGCCCAGCCGAGAATCAACCTGCTGCTGGCGGATATTGATCTGCCCGGCATTTCCGGCATCGAACTGATCGGTCTGGTCAAGACCCGGCAAGCGTGGGTCAACTGTCTCGCCTATACCGTCTGCGATGATGTGGAAACTGTTTTTGCCGCCATTCAGGCGGGGGCGTGCGGCTATCTCCTCAAAAGTAGCACGCCGCGCGAGTTGATCGAGGCGCTGCGGGAATTGCACGCCGGCGGTGCCCCCATGAGCCCGAGCGTGGCGCGCAAGGTGATGCTCCAGTTTCAACAGTTGAGCCGCCCCGCCACCAGTGCTCCCAGCCCGGAACTCTCCCGGCGTGAGCATGAGGTGTTGCTCGGCCTCCGGCGGGGCCAGACCTACAAGGAGATCGCCGGCCAGTTGAACATTGGCCACGCCACGGTCACCTCCCACGTTAAGAACATCTACGAAAAAGTTCAGGCGGGAGGGCGGGACGAAGCCTTGCGAAAAGCCCGCCAGCGCGGCTGGCTTTAGCCCTCCCAGGTCGGGCGGCGCTGCCGTGCCGGCGGCGGGTTGCCTGCGCCCAGGCCGCGCCCCCATTGCCGTTGGACTAATGGGACTCGGTCATAAGTAATTCGCCTTGGAAGCTCACGTCAAACCCTGTAGGAGCCGACGTAAGGTGGCTTGGTTTTCAGTGCTTCCCAAGCCACCTTACGTCGGCTCCTACAGGGATTGAAGCGAGCCTATGGCGAATT
>CAINDV010001215.1 GCA_903847485.1 uncultured Verrucomicrobiota bacterium | reverse complement strand
GTCCGGCGTGATCGGCGGGGAGAGGGCGAGTAGTTCTGCCCATGAACCTCAAAATGCCTTCGTTGATTTCCAACAACTTGCGCATCTTGAGGTTCATGGGCGCAACGCGCGTAAAAAGTTCGGGGTGGTCTCATTTAGGCCGTGGGTTGCGCCAAGAACCGGCTAAAGCCGGGACTCCGAACGGCCTTGGGCAGCGTTTTGCGGGATTTGGAGTCCCGCTCTTAACCGATCCATGCAGAAGACAGAACCACGAAATATACGAAATTCACGAAAAGAAAGGCGGTGCCGCGTATTCTTGAGGTGGAGGATCCGTCACTGAACGGTGACTGGAAGGTGAAGCCGGTGATCTGGGTTCGGCCTGCGGCCTGGCTTCGGTTCTGTTTCGTGTATTTCGTGTATTTCGCGGTTTCCGCTGAATAGTTACGGTTTAGGCAAGTCGGGGTCAAAATGCGAACGGCAGGCAAAGATGGGCTTGCCTTGCCCCTGCGCGGTAGGTTACAACCTTGCGCGTGAAACATCATTCCTCCCTGTTCCTGCTGCTCGCCGCCCTAACCTCAACGGTTGGCGCGGTCGAACGAGAAGCCGCATCTGACCTGCGCCAGCCCGCGCCCGTCGCCCCGGCAGCGGCCGAAATCCGCGCGCCGGCGACCAACAATCCGCCGGCCCCCACGGCAATCCCGGCCACTAACCCGCCGCTGGCGGAGGTTATCGCCCGCCTCAAGAACGAAGGCACGAACCGGTCGCAGATCGCCGACATTTACGGCTACCTCACGGACGTGATCGGGCCACGGTTGACCGGTTCTCCCAACTGCAAACGGGCCAACGAATGGACGCGCGACAAGCTCGCTTCGTGGGGCTTGACTAACGCACACCTAGAAGCCTGGGGGCCGTTCGGACGCGGCTGGTCGCTCAAGCGGTTCTCGGCGCAGGTCATCGAGCCGCAGGCGATCCCGCTGATCGCGTGGCCCAAGGCCTGGTCCTACGGGAGTGATTGGCCGATCGTGGGAGAAGTGGTCTATCTCGACGCGCGGACCGACGCGGATTACGACAAGTTCAAAGACAAGCTCAAAGGCTGCATCGTGCTCATCAGCGCGCCGCGGGAGGTGCCGATTCACCTGGAACCAATCGGCTCGCGCATTGATGACACGAACTTGCTTCGGCTCGCCAACGCCTCGCCGGCAAGCTCTGCGCGGCCGTCCCGCCGAAACAGTGACTTCCGCCGGGAGGGAATCACCAATCGGTACGCCGGCAGCATGGGCACCAACGCCATTACCCCCGGCGGCACTAATGCCATTACTCCAGGCAGCACTAATGCCATTATCCCGGTCAGCACCAATGCCATTATCCCGGTCAGCACCAATGCCATTACTCCGGTCAGCACCAATGCCATCACCCCGGTCATCACCAATGCCATCACCCCGGTCGTCACCAATGCCATCACCCCGGTCAGCACTAATGCCATCACCCCGGTCAGCACTAATGCCATCACCCCGGTCAGCACTAATGCCGCGCCGCGGCCGCGCCGCGGGCCGCGCTCCTCCGATGCGTCGGGGCGGTTGCGCTTCGCGGTGCGTGAGGGAGCAGCGGCGACGGTTTCCGTGAGCGATTCTGGCGACGGCGGGCCGGTGTCGGTCGGCGAAGCCACGGTGGTTATGCCTGACGAGGGAGGCACCAATCGGGTCGCCGAGTCTGTGCATGCCCGGGCCACGAACGCGCCGTCCGGCCCGCCGCAGATCGTGCTGGCTGCCGAGCACTACAACCGCTTGGTTCATCTAATCCAAGCCGGTGAGAAAGTCCGGTTAGCCTTGGAAGTGCAAACTCAGTTCCACGACGATCTGATGGCTTACAACACCGTCGCCGAAATTCCCGGCACAGACCGGAAAAACGAGATCGTGATGCTCGGCGCGCACCTGGATTCCGCGCCCGGCGGCACCGGCGCGGCCGACAACGGCGCGGGCGTGGCCGTCTGCCTGGAAGCCGTGCGGTTGCTCCAGGCCCTGCAGCTCAAGCCTCGGCGCACTATTCGCATCGGGCTGTGGAGCGGTGAGGAGCAGGGGTTGCTGGGGTCGGGGGATTACGTGGCGCGCCACTTTGGTTATTTCACCAATCGCGTCGTCGCCACGGCACTCAGTTCCTCCAAGGACGCCAGCCAACCGACCTCGGGTGCCGGGACTAACGAGACGCGCCGAGTGCTTGTCCGCCAGCGCGAATACGACCGCTTCTCCGCCTATTACAACTTGGACAACGGTGCCGGGCGTATCCGGGGAATCCACCTGCAAGGCAACGAACCATTGCGCGCGGTCTTCCGGCCGTGGCTCGAACCGTTGCGGGAACTCGGTGCCGAAACGATCACGGCGAGCAATACGGGCGGCACCGACCACTTAACCTTCGACGCCATCGGCTTGCCTGGGTTACAGTTCATCCAGGACCCGCTCGAATACGGGCGAACCTATCACACGACGATGGACGTGCGAGAACGCGCCCCGGTGGCGGACTTACAGCAGGCGGCGATTGTCTTGGCGGCGTTTGTCTATGACACCGCCATGGCTGACACCAAGCTGCCGCGCAAACCACTGCCCGAAAATCCTCCCTCACGGCGACGATGAAACACTCGTCTTTCAACCAGCACTTGGCAGCCTTGAAAACGCCCCGGCGCTTCCTATGGCTGCTCCTAACTGCCCTGAGCGTCTGGCTCTCCGGCTGTGCGTCCACGCCGGACCGGCTCCAGGCGACGCCGGGCTATCAGCGTTACCAGCGGTTGAGCAAGGAGATTCCGGAATCGGTGAAACTAGGTTCACTCTCGGTGACTTGGCTGGAGGGCGGCAAAGCGTTTGAGTTTCAGCGCGATGGCAAGCGCTTCCACTTTGACGTGGCCACGCGAACCACGCAGGCCGTCACCAACACCAGCGCCGCGTCGAGACCGGGCGCGGCGCGACGGGAAGGTCGTGAGCGCCGGGGTGGCTCCGAGCGGCCTGACCGTGGACGGCAGTTCACCTCCGCTACGTCGCCGGACGGTTACTGGAAAGCGTTCTACCGCGACCGTAACCTTTGGCTAAGTGCCACCAATGACACCCAAGCCACCAACGCCCTCGCCATCACCACCGACGGCAGCGAGAAGACGCGCCTTAAATACGGCACGGCGAACTGGGTCTATGGCGAGGAACTCGAGCAGCGGACGGCCATCTGGTGGGCCACTAACAGCCTCAAGGTTGCCTTTTACCGCTTTGACGAGAGTCAAGTGCGAGATTACTTCCAGACCCTCGACCACACGCAGTTCCAAGACCGCCTCACGGTGGAGCCTTATATGAAGGTCGGCGCCACTAACCCGACGGTGGACCTACTCATCTACGACTTAGGCACGAAGCAAACGGTGCGGGTGGACGTGCGCGACGGCCAGCCTTTCGACAACGCAACGCTGGGGCACTATGTTTATGGTGTGTCTTGGACGGCTGACGGCAAGGAACTGCTCTTCCATCGCACCAACCGCCGCCGATCCCGCCAGTGGCAAGGTTCGCGTCATCATTCGCGAGGAATGGCTGCCAAGCTGGACCGAGAACTTACCACTGATGCGCTTTCTCCAGGATGGCCGGCGCTTCATCTGGGCCTCCGAGCGCACGGGTTGGCGTAACTTCTATCTCTACGACCTAAGCGGCACGTTGCTGGCCACACTGACGACGCACGCCTTTGAGGTGGACGCCGTCGTGCGGGTGGATGAATCCGCCAACCGGCTTTATTACACCGCCCACAGTGGGGACAACCCAATGAAGGTGCAGTTACATCGCGTCAGCCTCGACGGCAGCGGCGAGCGACGCCTAACTGATCCGGCCTTCCATCACTCGGTTGATCTCAGCCCCGATGGCGGGCACTTCATAGACATCGCCCAGACCCACAACCTGCCGCCGGTCACGCGGCTCCGGGATGCGGAGGGCGGCTGCGTGGCGGACCTCGCGCAGAGTGACCTGACTAAGTTCCGGAAGCTCGGCCTCAAGCCGGTGGAAGTGCTGCAATTTAAGGCGGCGGACGGCGTGACCGATCTCTACGGCCTGCTGCATTTCCCGTCTAACTTCCGATCCAGCCGACGCTACCCGCTTTTGGTAAGTGTGTATGGCGGGCCGGGCACCGTCGGCGCGAGAGAGACGTTTGCGCTGCCGAGCACGCTGACTGAACTCGGCTTCCTCGTCGCCACCTTCGATTCCCGCAGCGCCAGCGGACGCGGCAAGCGGTTTCTCGACGCTATCTATCAGAAGCTCGGCATTGTCGAGGTGGACGATCAAGCGGCCGGCGTGAAGTCGCTCTGGGACCGCACCTATGTGGACCGGCGGCGCGTCGGCATGTTCGGCACCTCCTACGGCGGCACCGTCTCGGCCACGAGCCTTCTGCGCCACCCGGACGTGTTCCAGGCCGCCTGCGCTAACTCCGCCGTGACTGACTACCGTAACTACGACACCATCTATGCCGAGCGCTACTTGGGGATTCCGCCGGAGAGCCAAGCGGCCTACGACGCCGCCAGTGTGATGAGTTACGCCACGAACCTCCAGGGCCGGCTGCTGATCTTCTTCGGTACAGCGGACAACAACGTGCATCCGGCCAACAGCCTCCAACTTATCGCCGCGCTCCAAAAGGCGGGCAAGAGTTTCGAGGTGCAGGTTGGTCCCGACCAGGGCCACACTTCCGTCAACCACGACCGCATGTTGGAGTTCTTCTTCGATGCCCTTGTGTTCCGGAAACCGCCCGCCTACGTCAAGCCCGCTCAGTGAGGCTTCCCGGTAACGGGCGCTTTCTCCTCCACCACCACCGTCCCCGTCCGACGGCCATAAAGAGTGCGCGGAAAACGGCCAAGGCCGCGTTGGTTGGCTCTGGCACGACGCCAACTTCGCCCCGGCGGGCAGCGCGTCATGCTTGACTCAAAACACGCCAGGTCCAGACGATTGCGGGACTTTTGCGCTTTCTGGCGGCCACTCATTAGTGGCTTATCCCGAGTCTCCCTCAGAGCGTGTATGAAAATGCCTGGCGTGGTAGGGCGAGGCTCCTGCCGAGCTGTCCGGTAGGCTCATTACCGCTGTCGTTGAGGCTCGGCAGAAGCCTCGCCCT
>CAINDV010001214.1 GCA_903847485.1 uncultured Verrucomicrobiota bacterium | reverse complement strand
GCGAGGGCTTCCTGCCGAGCCTTGCAGAACCAGCGCCCGACGGCGGCGGTTGAGGCTCGGCAGGAAGCCCTCGCCCTACCACAGCCGGCATTTTCAAACAGTCTCTAAGGGCTGCCCGCCCGTGCAGACAGCGGACGTTGACTAATCCCGATTTCCGAAATTCAAATGACGAATGAAGGAGGATGAGAGGCTATGATGAACCACGAATGGGCGGTTCGGAGATCTGCCGACGCGACGGAAGTTGAATGATTTGTAGAGCCGGCGACCGACCGGTTCTGAAAACGGGAAACTAGCAGTCAACCAATAACCAAGAGCACAAGAAGACTATGGCGAAGAAAGACCTGTCGTTTGAAGAAGTAGAGAGCATCACTTGGAAAGTCGGCGCGATGGCGGAGCCATTGGCCTCCGTGCGAGCCTACGTGACCAACAAGGCCCAAGCCGCAGTGAACTGGTACTACGCGAGCAAGAACCCCTTGAAGCTCTAGCGACGTTTCTTCCGTGTAGGTGCCATCCTGTTGACCGCTTTTGCCGGGCTGCTGCCGATGTTCAACGAGATCTACCAATCCCGACAGATCCAGAGAGAGATTCGCCACCAAGCTTTGGCCGCCGAATCGAATGCCCCCACCGGCGTCACCAACGCAGCCCCAAGCCTCACGCTGGAGCGATTGCTCGTCTCCCGGCACTGGCTGCATCCGGTCTGGTCGGCCGTGCTACTGGCGGCGGCGGCCACGCTGCTGGCCATGGACCGGTTCTATGGCACGACTTCAGGCTGGGTTCGCTATCTGCTGACGGCACAGCAACTGACGGACTCCTTGGATGATTTCGAGCTGGCTTTCGAGGCCCCGCGAGCCAGTTGGGGCAACCCGGAGCCAACGCCGGAGCAGACCGCCGCGGCGCTGGCGCTGATTCAGAAGTTCGCCAAGCAGGTCAACGGCATAGTCGGCGATGAAACCAAAGCCTGGGCCGCGGATTTTGCGGAAGTGTTGAAGCAGTTCGACGAGGAGATGAAGCAAGCGAACCAGGCCCGACGCCAGTCCGCCCTCCAGCTCACGGTAACGAACGGCGACCTATGCAAAACAGGCTGGAAGCTGGCGGTGGCAGCCGGCTCCCAGAAGATCGCATCGGCAAGGAAGCTTCAGTGGAGGTGCCCTCCGGGATTTCGGTGGTGCGGGCGAGCGGAGAGATTTCGGGCAAGGCCGCGCAAGCCGAGAAGGCCGTCAATGTCGCCCCCGGGGAAATCCAGAAAGTGGAACTGACGCTGGCGTGAGGCGGCGGCGGCCGCGGGCTTGGCTCTCCCGTGAGATAGGCGCAGCGCCCATCCTATGCGGCGGGGCCGCGCCTGGGTAACTCGTGGTGGCGGGCGCTGGCGTGGGGTTGGGGTTGCTGGAATTGAACCTCCAGCAACCGCTCTGGGCGGGCCTCTTTCACGATTTGCACGGCGGGAGAGGGAGCCATTTTCCTCGGCAGCGCATGGCCCTTCTGCGGCCTGGATGCTGGCCAGTCTTACACCAACACGTTTACCACCACCCTGCCCGATGCCCTAAGAACGTGTATGGAAACGCCGGGCGTGGTAGGGCGAGTCTCCTGCCGAGCCTTTGGGAACCCGCGCGTGGCTGGTGCCGTCGAGGCTCGGCCGGAGCCTCGCCCTACCGCGGTCGGTGCCGCCGGATTAGGGTACCCGACCGACAAGAATGTCGGCTCTCCACCGGGGCGGCGGCGGTGCCGGAGCGGCGTGCCGGGTCCGGGACCGCCGGGTGGAGAGCAACTGGAAGTGAACCCACAGTCCGTAACACGTCTCGACCCACAGAGACAGGTGAACTCGATTCGGTCGGCGGTGCTGGCGAGCTTGCGAGCGCCACGGCGAGCAGCCCGAACAAAATAGTGCGGCCAGCGTTGAGGGAGTGGAACGCGTCTGGCCGAGAACCGCAGAGGGTTGGAGACGGAATGCTGGGAAGTTCAAGGGACGTGAATCAGTGAACCACGGCCGGCGGCGACGAAAGGGCCGGTCGGGGTCAGCGCGTCCGTAGTATCTGACGCAGCGGCTCTACGGTCTGGCGCTGGGTTACGAGGACCTCAACGCCCCCCCCTGCGCCGCGATCCGTTGCTGGCCACCGCGTGTGACAAAGTCGATCCGCTCGGCCTGGACCGGCTCACGTCCGCCCGTTGCGGCACGGCGATGGCGGCCCCCGCCCCGCTCAACCGATTGGAGTTGTCCCATAACAAAACCACCCGCTGCCACAAGCTGGCCCACGACCCGGCGGTCGTCGAACAATGCCTGCTGACGCTGGGCGTGCGGGGTCTCCCCAAGCACGCGCGCGAGGTGGTGCTGGACTTGGACGCGATGGGCCACTTAGTCCGCGGCACGCAAGCAGGCCGGCACTCCAGCGCCTACTACGACGGTTATTGTTACCTGCCGCTCTACGTGTTTTGCGGCGCGGTGCCGCTGTGGGCGCAATTGCGCACGGCCGATCAAGACGGCGCGGCGGGCACTGTGCCGGCGTTGGCGAAAATCGTGGCGGCGGTTCGTCATCGCTGTCCGTCGGCGCGGCTCATCGTGCGGGCGGACGCGGGTTTTTGCCGCGCTGAAATCCTGGCCTGGTGCGCGACACAGTGGGAAGTCTATTACTGCGTGGGCCGGCCGAAAAACCCGTGTTGATCAAGCGCCTGGCCGCCGCGCTGGCCGCCGCTGTCTGAGCGGCGCTGTCTGAGCGGCGCGGCCATCGCGCGGGTCTGCACCGCGTTTGAATATCAGAACCAGGAGAGTTGGAGCCGGGCGCGACGAGTCATTGGCCAAGCCGAAGTGAGCGCGGCGGGCGACAACCCGCGTTGCGTCGTGACGAATCTGCCGGCGGCAGGATTTCCCCAGGACGAGGAGCCGGACCGTTTCGCCCCGGCGTCGCTGTACGAGGATTTCTATTGCGCGCGCTGGCACGGAACTGGCGCGGGCCACGGTGGGGAGCGTGCGGTTGCGGTTGTTGAAAGTGGCGGCGGTGGTGCGGGTGAGTGGGTGGCGGGGGTGGGGGCAACGGAGCCGGGCGTGGGCGTGGCCGGCAGCCGATTGGACGTGCCAGCGGCGGTTGGCGGCGTGGAGCGCAGGCGGGGGCGACGGCTGAGCGCTACGCACAGGAAAAGACGGCGCGCGTCTGTCGGGCAGGACCGGACGGAGCGGGAGGGGTGTGGCTTGGGAGAGCGGGAAAACCCATTTACGCACGTCCCAGACTGTTACGG
>CAINDV010001213.1 GCA_903847485.1 uncultured Verrucomicrobiota bacterium | reverse complement strand
GTGGTGCAATCTGGAAATGAGTTTTCCGTTTCCCCGGCGCAAGTCACCGTGCTGGAGGGAAAGAGCGCGACACTGTCTGCCCACGCTGGCGGTGCGCAAAAGGTGTATTGGATTCTTAAACGCAGTGGGATCGAATCTGTCGCCGCGGTGGATCGTTTCGCATTCATGTTCGACGCAGGGCGTGTGGTGGGCGACCAGCCGGCGAATCTTCAGTTCAAGGCAGTCTATGCAGACGGAGTGAAGACGAAAGACGTCCCCATCACGATCCACGAAGATATTCCAGAGCCGGTGTTCGCTTTGAACGCGCCGTCGAAGTGGGACGGGCGTGAGCCCATCGAGGTCGTGCCGAGGATTTCAAACCTCGCCGCGATGCAGGCGAATGGCGCAGGCGAATTGAAATACACTTGGAGCGTGTCGGGTCTCGCAACGATCAAAGAAGTCGTGCCGGGGAAACTCATTCTCAAGCGCGCCCAAAACAGCGGCAAACTCATCGTTACCCTCGCGCTTAGCAACGGCGGCGACGAAACCGTCCGGACCACAACCATCGCGGTCCAGGAACCAAAGAAGGACGCCTGGGTGCAACGAACGCCAGACAGGGATGAGAAGCCGGAGGACAACCAATTCTACGCCCGCGACGACCGGAACGAGGGCACGCTCTACTGCAATGGGGCTTTGGCCGAAACGGCCGACTCGGTCTTCTTGCGAGTGTATGCCGATGACAAACTCGTTACGAACGAAAGCCGGAAGCTGCCAGCGGATCGGTCCTACGCCTTTTCGGCGAAGCTGAAACCGGGCCTCATCAAGTACCGGATTGAGTTCGGCTCGAAGACTGCAAGCGGCGAGATAGTCCTTCACACCGCGACGAACCTCGTCTGCGGCGACGCCTATTTGATTGACGGGCAATCGAATGCTTTGGCCACGGATACCGGCGAGAAATCTCCACCCGAAACCAGCGATTGGATTCGCAGCTACGGGAGTCCGAGGGACGGCCAGAGAAGCGGGCGGTTGAACTTGTGGTGCAACCCGGTTTGGAAAGCACAGAAAGGCGAAAAGGCCGAGTTGGGCTACTGGGGCACGGAACTGGCCAAGCGCCTGGTCGAGAGTCAGAAGATCCCGATCTTCATCATCAATGGGGCCGTTGGCGGGACGCGCATTGACCAGCACCAGCGGAATCCAGCCAACTCCGAAGATTTATCAACGATCTACGGCCGCCTCTTGTGGCGCGTGCGGCAGGCGAAGATGACTCACGGCGTGCGCGGCATCCTGTGGCACCAGGGAGAAAACGATCAGGGCGCGGACGGGCCGACCGGCGGTTTCGGCTGGGAGACTTACCAGCAGTATTTCGTCGAGATGTCTGGAGCCTGGAAAGAGGATTATCCGAACCTCCAGCACTACTACATTTTTCAGATTTGGCCCAAGGCCTGTGCGATGGGCGTGAATGGCTCCGACAACATTCTGCGCGAAGTGCAGCGCACCCTGCCGGCGCTCTATTCCAACATGAGCATCATGTCCACGCTCGGTATCCAGCCCCCGGGCGGCTGCCATTATCCGCTGATCGGTTGGGCGGAGTTCGCGCGCTTGATTCAGCCCCTGATCGAACGGGACAACTACGGCAAGGTCTTCTCCACCAGCATCACGCCGCCGAACCTCATTCGAGCCGCCTATGCAAGCGACAAGAAAGACGCCATCGCGTTGCAGTTCGACCAGCCCGTGGTCTGGGACGATTCACTGGCGAACCAATTCTATCTTGACGGCGCCAAGGACAAGGTCGCCAACGGGTCCGTGTCCGGAAACGTCGTCACGCTCAAGCTGGCTGCTGCCTCGACCGCCCAGCGCATCACCTATCTCGACAGCAAATCGTGGAGCCAGGAGCATCTGCTCTGCGGAAACGGCATCGCCGCGCTGACCTTCTGCGAGGTGCCCATTCTGCCCTCGAAGCCGGCTCTTTGACCGTAGGACTTTTGCTTTTCAAGACAACTATCCCCATGATCACTACGACCACCATGCGAACCTATCTCTTGCGTCTTGTCTCCATCGCGACCGCGCTGGCGCCTATGGCCGGCGGGCAACTGCTGGCTGCGCAGTCGCCAACGCCTCCTGACCTGACGGTGAGCAACACCGTGGACCGCAAGCTCACCTACAACCTCGGCGCCACGGGGTTGCGCGGCTGGATCTACACGAAGCCAGCGGCTTACCTGGATAGCGTGCAAGGGCGGACCACGACGGCCAGTCGGCAAATCCTTGTCACTCATGTCGGCGCGAAGTCGCCGGCGGATGGGGTGATGCAAGTGAACGACGTCATCCTCGGCGCTGGCGGCAAGCCGTTCATTGACGACGCCCGCAAGAGCCTCGCCGTGGCAATTCAGGAAGCCGAGAAGGAGGCTAACGGCGGCATCCTCAAGCTGACCCGCTGGCGGTCGGGCACGACCGATGAGGTCCAACTCAAACTGCGAGTCATGGGAACTTACAGCGACACCGCGCCCTACGACTGTCCGAAGTCAAAGCTCATCTTCGAGGAAGCCTGCAAGGCGTTGGAGAAGGAGCGGCTGAATCAGGATTGGGCCGGCTCAGTCAACGGCCTCGCTTTGCTGGCTACGGGCAAGCCCGAATACCTGCCGCGCGTGCAGGAGTTTGCCCGGAAGATGGGTCCGCCGACGCTGAAGCTGGAATTGAGGGACGGAATGGTGGTCTGGGATTGGGGATACCGGAACGTCTTTCTGTGCGAATACTATCTCCTCACCGGCGACAAGGAAGTGCTGCACGCCATCGGCGAATACACCATCGCCCTCGCGAAGGGTCAGAGCATGTACGGCACGTTCGGCCACGGCATTTCCAAGCTCACGCCTGACGGCCAGCTTCACGGCTCCATTCCGCCTTACGGCCCGGTAAACGCGGCGGGCTTGGTCGGCAATTTGGCAATCGTCATGGGCAAGAAGTGCGGCATCCAGGATCCAGAGATTGATCCCGCCATCGAGCGGGCCTCCAAGTTCTTTGGTTACTATGTGGACAAAGGGGCGATTCCCTACGGCGAACACATGCCTTGGCCCTATCACGAGAACAACGGCAAGAATTCCATGACTGCGCTGCTGTTTGCGCTCCAAGGCAATCAGCACGAGTCAACCAAGTTCTTTGCCAGGATGGCGACGGCAGGATACGCCAACCGCGAATACGGCCACACCGGCCAGGGCTTTAGCTACCTGTGGGGCGCCCTGGGTGCCAATGCCGGCGGACCGGACGCCGTGGCCGCCTTCTTCAAGCAAGCCTCCTGGCACTTCGACCTCGTGCGGCGCTGTGATGGTTCCTTCACCTACGACGGCGGCGAACAGTATGGGGCTGGCCAGACCGATGATAACACCTATTACGGGCGCAGCAGCTACGACGGCCTGAGTCCGGCAGCCACCTATGTCCTGACGTATTCACTGCCGCTGAAGAAGCTCTGCATCACGGGAAAGGACTCGAACAAAGCGAATTGGCTGACCAAGCAGGAAGCTTCGGCAGCCATCGCCTCGGGCGGTTTCGATGTGGATTGCAAGAAGATGAGCGCGCCGGAGTTGGTGGTCGCCTTTCGTGATTGGTCGCCAGTTGTTCGTGGCTGGGCGGCGGAGGAGTTGGGCAGGCGTCCCGAAGCGAAGGCAATGGTGCCGCAACTGATTCGCATGGCGGAAGGCGAGGACGCGCACGTCCGCCAGGGAGCTTGTGAAGCGCTGGGAAACATCAAAGACACCAACGCCTTGCCTGTGCTGGTCCGCTTGCTGACTCACCAGGACCGCTGGCTGCGTGTCAAAGCAGCGGATGCGCTCAAGAAGATGGGGGACTCGGCGCAACCGGTCTTGCCCGGCATGCTCGAAGCCGTCGTCGTGACCGCCGAACCGCTCCAGCCGGTGGTTTGGGATGATCCCATCCAACTCACGCACGGCCAGCTTGCGGAAGCGCTGTTCGGCGGTTTGATGAGAAAGTCCATCCAGGGGGTTGATACGAATCTGCTGTATCCCGCGATCCAGGCCGTGGCCAGGAACGCGGATGGCATGGCCAGGATGCACCTCAAGAATACGTTCGAGAGGCAACTCAGCGTGGCGGACGTTCAGGCGCTGGGACCGGACATCCTGGCGGCAGTCATCACGCCGTGCCCGGCTGACACGATGTTTGGAAACGAGATTCGCATGGGCGGCTTCAAAGCCTTGACCAAATACCACTTCAGGGAAGGCATCGAAGCCGGCGTGGTCTTTGCCGAGACCCAGGGCGGTCATGGCAGTGAGAATCGAACCGGTGAAATCATGAAGGAGATCATGAGCTATGGCTCAGCCGCCCGTGAGGTGGTGCCGAGGCTCAAGCAACTGATCGTGTCGTTGAACGAACAATGCAGCAAGGGTCAGTTTCCCGCGGGCGAACTCAACCAGCGCCGAGTCACTGCCGTTCAGCAGGCCATCCAAAGCATCGAAGCAGCCAAGGATCAGCCGGAACTGCGCACCTTCACCGGGGTGCCAGCCAAGACCAGCACGAAGGAATGAGCCAG
>CAINDV010001212.1 GCA_903847485.1 uncultured Verrucomicrobiota bacterium | reverse complement strand
TGGACTGGCTGAAATACCCTTCGCCGAAGTTGGTGCCACCCGAGGACCGGCTGGTCCTGGGGGGCGGTCACATCTGAAACCTGGGGCTGCCGGCACCCCAAAAACGCCGGTCTACTTCGGAATTCGGGTTAAAACGCCATCTTACCTTATTACCTTATGCTCTTGAACCCTACGTTGGAAAAACTCCGCGCCTTGCGCCTGACGGGCCTGGCCCAGGCCCTCGAAGAACAACGCCAGCAAACCGCCATCGCTGCGTTGAGCTTTGAAGACCGGTTGGCCCTGCTGGTCGAACGCCAGTGGCTCTGGCAGGAAAACCGTGGCCTGGCCATTCGACTGAACAAAGGAAAAACGGCGCCTGCGAAAAATGAAAACTAAAGCCCCTCAGTCCCGAGCGCGCCTATTCGGACGGGCGAGTGAGTCCGTTCCGCGTGGCGACCGGCGGGAACGCGAACTGTAGTTCGGGAGTCCGTTCCCGCCGCTCACCGCCTGTCCGAATAAACGGCGCGACGACGCTGTGGGTTGGCCGACCGGATCGTCGCCCCTCAGCGGGGCTCCGAGAGAGCGCAAAAACGGTGACCAAACCTTGACTCCTGTCGGACACCTCATTATGACTCCCGCCGCGCGTCGCTTCGCTCCGACCACTGTCCGACAGGATTGGAATGGTGTCCGACAGGATTGGAATGGTGTCCGACAGGATTGGAATGGTGTCCGATATGGATTGGAACAGGTGTCCGATATCAGCGGAATCCGCAAGCTCGGGCTCTCCCGCGCGCTGGCCGCCGGTTTCCACGACCCGCGCAACGCCCGCTTCGGCGAACATTCGCTGCCCCAATTGCTGGCGCAGCGGCTCTACGGTCTGACGTTGGGTTGCGAGTATCTCCACGACCATGCGACCTCGCGCCGCGATCCGTTGCTGGCCACCGCGTGTGACAAAGCCGATCCGCTCGGCCTGGACCGGCTTACGCCCGCCCGTTACGGCGCGGCACTGGCGGCCCCCGCCACGCTCAACCGATTGGAGTTGTCCCATAACAAAACCACCCGCTGCCACAAGCTGGCTCACGACCCGGTGGCCGTCGAACAATGCCTGCTGACGCTGGGCGTGCGGGGTCTCCCCAAGCACGCACGCGAGGTGGTGCTGGACTTGGACGCGATGGGCCACTTAATCCACGGCACGCGAGCAGGCCGGCACTTCAGCGCCGACGTTACGACGGGTATTGTTACCTGCCGCTGTGGGCGCAATTGCGCACGGCCGATCAAGACGGCGCGGCGAGCACCGTGCCGGCGGGGGGATTGCTCAATAGGTGTCGATACTGCTTCACGGAGGCATGGAAGTGGATGCCAAAAGGCCGAATTCCAACGGATTTCGAGGGTTGCCGCACTCGATTGATGTCAGCATCCATACCTGTTGAGCAATCCCAGGATTTCTATTGCGCGCGCGGCGAGATGGCAAACGTGCTCACGCAGCCGACCGGCTGAGCACGCACTGGCAGGCGAGCAACCAACTGCGACTGTGGCTGGCGACGCTGGCGTATCTGCGGCTGGACCGGGTGCGGGCCATTGGCTGCGCGGGCACGGCACTGGCGCGGGCCACGGCGGGGAGCGTGCGGCGGCGGTGGTTGAAAGTGGCGGCGGTGGTGCGGGTGAGTGGGCGGCGGGGGTGGGGGCAACGGAGCCGGGTGTGGGCGTGGCCGGCAGCCAACTGGACGTGCCAGCGGCGGTTGGCGGCGCGGAGCGCAGGCGGGGGCGACGGCTGAGCGCTACGCACAGGAAAAGACGGCGCGCGTCTGTCGGGCAGGACCGGACGGAGCGGGAGGGGTGTGGCTTGGGAGAGCGGGAAAACCCATTTACGCACGTCCCAGACTGTTACGG
>CAINDV010001211.1 GCA_903847485.1 uncultured Verrucomicrobiota bacterium | reverse complement strand
ATGTCCACCACTCGCAAGCACGGCGGCACCGGTCTGGGCCTGACGATTTGCCGGCGGCTCGTCGAGTTGATGGGCGGGCAAATCTGGCTCGAAAGTGAGCCGGGCACTGGCAGCACGTTCTTTTTCACGATCTGGCTGGGAGTGGGGCAGGCCGTGGGCGCCGACGGACGCGTGCCACCGCAGTTTCACCACCTCCGGGTGCTGGTGGTGGATGACAATTCAGCGGCGCGGGAAATCCTGGTGGAGTCCCTCGAAACCGTCGCCGAGCGCGTGGATTCGGTCAGTTCCGGGCCGGAGGCGCTGGCGGCCATCAAGGAGCGCGACACCGACACGCCTTACGGGGTGGTGTTCATGGACTGGCGCATGCCGGGCATGGACGGCTTGCAAGCCGCGCGTCTCATCAAGCACGACGATTCGCTGCGCCACCAACCCGCCATCATCATGGTCACCGCCTTCGGGCGCGAGGAAGTGCGCGAGGAAGCCGAGAAACTTCACTTGGACGGTTTTCTCGTGAAGCCCGTAACCAAGTCCATGCTCGTGGACTCGCTGGTGACAGTCCTCGCGCCGGACTCCGGCCCGTCGGGCACCGGCGCCGCCCAGGCTGCGGAGGAGAGCACCCGCCTGTTCGGCCTGCGCATCCTGTTGGCCGAGGACAATGAGATTAACCAGCAGATCGCGGTCGAATTGCTGGAAGGCGTTGGGGCGCAGGTAGTGGTCGCCAGCAACGGTCGCGTGGCGGTGGAAAAGCTGTTTCAAGGCGAAGTCCCGCCGCCGTTTGATGTCGTGCTCATGGACGTGCAAATGCCCGAAATGGACGGCTACCAGGCCACCGCCAAGATTCGCGGCGACGCGCGGTTTGCCGGGCTGCCGATCATTGCCATGACGGCGCACGCCACGATGGAGGAGCGGCAACACTGCCTCGACGCCGGCATGAATGACCACATTTCCAAGCCGATTGATCCGGCGCTGCTGTTCGAGACCGTGGGCCGATTCTGCAAGCCAGTCAGCGCCGCAGCGCCTTCCGATCGGGGAGCGGGCGGCAGCCCGCCTCAGCCAGTGCCGGACGCTGGGCGTGGGAATTCTCCCGCGCCGCCGGTCATGGTTGAGTCGAAGCCGACTGAAGCACGCGCCCCTGCGCTGGACGAACTTCCAACCATCACCGGACTCGACGCGGAGGACGGCCTGGCTCGCGTCGCCGGCAATCGGAAGTTGTATCGCAAACTGCTCCGGCTCTTCCTGGAGCAACAAGGTCCGGCCCTCGCCCAAATCACCGCCGCGCTGGCCCAAGGCGACCGCGAACTGGCCGAACGCGTCGCGCACACGCTGAAAGGTGTGGCGGGGAACATCGGCGCGAAAGCCGTTCAGACTGCTGCAGGCGCGCTGGAGAAAGTCATCCGCGAGGGCACGGAAGCCGCTGCCGTCGCGGCAGCCCGGCAACAAGTCGTCGCGGCGTTGGATCCTCTGCTGGCGCAGTTGCCGACGGCTTTGAGCCTGCCCCTGCCCGCGCCCGGCACCCCGCCGCCGACCGTGACGCCCGCCGCGACCGATCCCGCGCAGTCCCGCGAGGCGTGTGCCCGATTGAGGCAACTGCTCATGGAGTTCGATCCCGGCGCGGCCGATTTCATCGAGGCCAACTCGGCGGCGCTGCGTCCGTTGTTTGCCGTCGGCGCTTGGGAACCGTTTGCGAATCTTGTCCAGAGCTATGCCTTCGCCGAAGCGCAGGCGCAATTGGAGCCCGCGCTGGCGGCCCTTTCCCCAACATGAAGAAGCTGTCTGACTGCCGCGTGCTGCTGGTGGACGATGCGAAGGCGAACCTCGACATCCTCGTCGAGGGACTCAAGGCCGACCACAAGCTGAGCCTCGCGCTCAACGGCGAGATGGCGCTGCAAGCCGCCGTGCGAATGCCACCTGACCTCGTGTTGCTCGACATCATGATGCCCGGCCTGGACGGCTACGAAGTCTGTCGCCGTCTGCGCCAGATGCCGGAAACCGCCGAGGTGCCGATCATGTTTCTCTCCTCGCTCGAGGAGGTGCAGAACAAGACACGCGGCTTCGAGGCGGGCGCCAACGACTACCTCACCAAACCGTTCGACATGCTGGAGGTGAAGGCCCGCGTGCGCTCGCTGCTCAAGGCCAAGGCTTACAGCGACGCGGTGAAGGAGCAGATGGCCAGCGAATTGCGCGTCGCCCGCGAGATTCAGATGGGCATGTTGCCGCATGATTTTGCGGCGGCGGAGCAGGCTTATGACGTCAGCTTTGCGGCGGTGCTGGAACCGGCACGCGAGGTGGGCGGCGATCTTTATGGCGTCTGCGCCGCCGGACCGGAGCGGTTGGTGGTGTTTCTCGGTGACGTTTCGGGAAAAGGAATTCCCGCTTCTATGTTCATGGTGCGCGCGATCAGCCTGGCGCGGTTGCTGGCGCGGGAAATTGCCGAGCCGGAGCGCATTCTCGCGCGGCTCAATGACGAACTTGCTGCCGACAATCCCTCCGGCATGTTCGTCACATTTCTGTGCGCCATGTTCGACCCGCAGTCGCGACGCCTCACCCTGGCAAATGGCGGCCACTGCTGTCCGGTGATTTTGCCGGCGGGCCAGCCCCCGCGTTGGGCTGTAGAGCGCCTCGGCACGGCGCTCGGCTTCGAGCCGGGGATCGAGTTCGAACGTACCGAGGTGACCCTCCAACCGGGCGACGCGCTCCTCCTCTATACGGACGGCGTGACCGAGGCGTTCAATCCCGCGGACGAGTGTTACGGCGACGACCGTCTCCTCGCCGCCGCGGCGGACCTGGCCGGCCAATCCGCCGCCGGCATCACGTCGGGCCTGTTGCGCCAGGTGCGCGCTTTTGCAGGAACGGCGCCGCAGTCCGACGACATCGCGATTCTGACGCTGAAAGCCAACGGCAGCCGCCCCACCGCCGGACCACAGGAGAACCATCCATGACTCTGGAACTTCGTGCCACACCCGAAGAAGTCATGCGCGCCGTGACGGCCTTGGAAACTTTTGCCCACGAGCGGGGCGTGCCAGAGGCGACTATCTACAGCCTGGCGCTGGCGCTGGAGGAGAGCGGCAGCAACGTGGTGAACCACGCCTTGCAACGCGACCCGGAGCAGCGCTTTCGGGTCACGCTGGAGCACGCGGATGGGACTTTTACCATCGAATTGCGCGATCGCGGACCGGAGTTCGATCCCACTGCTCTAGCCCGCAAGACCCACGCGGAGGATGCGGATGCGCCCGGCGGCTGGGGCACCGAATTGGTGCGCCGGCAGATGGATGAAGTCCGTTATACCCGCGAAGCCGGGGAAAATGTTTTGCGCCTGACCCGGCACTTCCGGCCCGCGACCGCCTGAAATTACTTTGCGGAAAGCCTCAAAACCGAATACATCAGACCACACAATTCTATGCCACTTGAAATCAAAATTCTACAGAGCCTCGGCGGCCAGCACGCCGGCGCCATCACCGTGCAGCTAACCGGCAGCCTCGACACTGCCACGGCCCCCGAATTGGAGCGGCAGCTTGCGCCCGTCCTGGGAGGCAAGGTCAAGGATCTCGTCTTCGACCTGGCGCATCTGAAGTTCATCAGCAGCGCTGGCTTGCGCGTTTTCTCGGCTGCTCGCAAGACGCTCAAAGAGCGCGGCGGCCAGACCTCCTTCGTGAACATGCAGCCGCAAATTCAGAAGGTGTTCGAGATCATGAAGGCGCTGCCCGGCGTCGCGGTGTTTCAGAGCACGGCCGAACTGGACCATTACCTGGCCGTCCAGCAGCGCAAGCAGGACGAGTGATCGCCGAACCGGGAAGCGCCGCGCCGGCTCCCTGGCTCTGGGTGGGGAGGCTCATTTCGAACTCCGTAGCCGCCGTCGGAGCGCTGGCCTCCGACGCTCCAGTTCCTGGTAAGGCGCAAACGGCACTGAGATTGACGCGGGTGCCCGCCCTCAGAACAGCGGCTGCGTTTTGGAAGAAACTCCCTGAATAGAGAGAACCGGTCTAAACTCGTGATTGCCATGAAGACGAATCTGAAAGCGAGCATCCTGACTCCAGCGCAGTTAGACGCCGCCGTCCACGAGGTTCAACTCGCGGCCCTGCGCCAAGGCATGATCCCGATCGCCGCGATACTCAGTCGCCGTCTGCAGGACGGTCGGCACGAGGTATTGGGTGCCGGCTGCAATCATCTCGCCGAAGGCATCCCTGGCATTCACGGCGAGACCGGCGCGATCATCAACATGGGCCGCCGCGCCGGGGGCTACGCCGAAGTCGTCGCCACTTCCTCCCTCAGCCCCTGTCCGTTCTGCCAATGCACGATGGTCCGCCACCTCGGCATCCGCGAAGTGCGCATTCTGGATGATCTCAACTACCGGCCCGACAAGCAATCTTACGCCGGCCTCGCGGCCCAGGTGGAATCGCTCAGCCACAAGCCCATCGAAAAAACCTTCGGCGCCTGGCTCCGCACGGTGAAGAATCGTCCGCTCTGGGCCAGGGACATCGGCGAATTCGACGGCCCCGTGGCGGTGCCCTTTGCGCTCGGCAGCCAGCCGCGCCGCCGGCAGCAAGTCCTCGCGCTGGCGCACACCGCCGCCGCCGCCGCGTTGGCTCGCGGCGAAGCGCCCATCGGCGCAGTCGTGCTGGACGCGCAAGGGGAAGTCATCGGCTGCGGTGGACCGCAGATCATCGCCCGCAACGACCCGACGCTGGTGGCCGCAATGTCCGCTTGGCGGGCCTGTGGCGCCCGCGAGCATTGGATGGACAAGACACTGGTGCTCACCGTCGGTCCCGACGCCATCGCCTACAGCATGTTCCAGATTTTCAACTTCGGGCAACTGATCGTCGCCAGCGACGCGGTGTTTGCCGGCTACCTGTCGGCGGTGCGGGCGCTCAACCGCCACCCGCAGCGGCACCGTCCGATCCCAGTTCGGGTGCTGCGCGACACCGCCAGTGACAGCCTGCTGAAGAAGTGGCTGCGCCAGGCGGAACCCAGCTTGGTGCGGGAGTATCTCGGTGCCAACTGGCCGGAGCGGCCCGTTTAATCGAAACCTCGGATGAGAATGAGTGAGAAATCAGAAACTCGAAAACCGAAAACCGAAAACCGAAGGCTCGTTGACGCGGCCACCGGTTTTGGAAGAAAGCTCGGCCGCTCTGAAACTCGCCAATTCGGCTGCCCACCGGCCCGAAACCCGCACCAACCTGGGGATTTCGGTTTCGAGTTTCGGATTTGACCCCGAGCTTAACCTAGCAAGAGAGAGGATCCCTCATGCCCACACTCGCCACCACCGTTGACGGACTGAAACTGCCCAACCCCTTCATCATCGCTTCCGGGCCACCCAGCACGAATCTCAACGTCATCAGCCGCGCCTTCAAGGAAGGCTGGGGCGCGGTCGTGGCCAAGACCGTGAGCCTGGACGCCACCAAAGTCGTCAACGTGACGCCGCGCTACGGCAAGTTGCTCGCCGGCGACGGCAAGGAAGCCATCGGCTGGGAGAACATCGAACTCATCAGCGACCGCCCCTTGAGCCTCTGGGAGGATGAGTTCAAGCGGTGCAAGGACTTGTTCCCCGACCGCGTGCTCATTGCTTCCATCATGGAAGAGTTTGAGCAAAGCCGCTGGGCGGAACTCGTCGAGCGCGTGCAGGCGTGCGGCGTGGATGCGCTGGAGCTGAACTTGTCCTGCCCGCACGGATTGCCTGAGCGCAAGATGGGCGCGGCGATGGGGCAGGAACCGGACATCGTCCAGGAAGTTTGCCGCTGGGTGAAAGCCGCGGCGAAAGTGCCCTTCTGGGCGAAGATGACCCCCAACATCACCCACATCGAAGACCCCAGCCGGGCGGCGCTCCGCGGCGGCGCGAACGGAATCGCCGCCATCAACACCATTCGCTGTGTCATCGGCGTGAACCTGGAAACCCTCCGCCCGGAGCCGACCGTCCACGGGTACACCACGCCGGGAGGCTACTCGTCGCGCGCCATCAAGCCCATCGCGCTGCGGATGGCCATGGAAATCGCGCAGGTGATTCGGCAGGAATTTCCTGGCCGCTCGTTGTCGGCAATGGGCGGCATCGAGAGCGGGCATGACGCGGCGGAGTTCATCTTGCTCGGTGCTGACACCGTGCAAGTCTGCACCGGCGTGATGAAGTTCGGCCACGAGATGGTCCGGCCCATGTGTGACGAACTGCTGGCCTTCATGGCCCGACACCAGTTTGAGACGCTGGCTGACTTCAAAGGCAAGAGCTTGGACTACTTCACCACTCATGCCGACCTGGTGAAGCGTCAGAGCGAGCACCACGCCGCGCAGAAGGCCCACCCGTCCGCCACACTAAGCCAGCAGATGCACCATGCCGACGGCGATTGGAGCGGCGACGATTTCGTGAAACAGTCCCATGCGCTGGCGCAAACGGGCCAATCGGGACCGGCGGGCAAAACCGAGCCACCGCCACACCCGGGTGCTAACTGATGCGACCAGCCGGAGTCCCAGAATCCAGCGCCGCACTCCGCCGCGGCTACGCGGCCACGCGCGTACGGCTCCCGCCTTGCGCCCACGCCAGCGCGCCGCAATAATCCGCTGCGATGACACCGGCCGAGTTCAAACGCAAATGGGCGCGCTTCCAAGGCAAGGAATCCGCCGCCTACCAATCCCATTTCGACGACCTCTGCCGCCTGCTCGGCGGGCCGACGCCGCTGGAGGCGGACCCCTCCGGCGAAGTCTTCTGCTTCCAAAAGCGCGTCATCAAGGACGCCGAACTCTTCGACCTCGAAGCCCCCGACGCCGGCGATCCCACCGAGCGCGGCTTTGCCGACGTGTGGAAACAGGGCTGCTTCGCCTGGGAATACAAGGGCAAGAAGAAGAACCTCGATGAAGCCTACCGCCAGCTCCTGCGCTACCGTGAATCCCTCCTGAACCCGCCGTTGCTCGTCGTCTGCGACTTCGACCGCTACATCATCAAGACCAACTTCAATGGCACCGTCCAGGAGACCCACGAGTTCACCAACGACCAGCTTGACCGCCCGGAAAACCTCGCGCTCCTCCGCGCCGTCTTCACCGATCCCGATTTCCTCAAGCCCCAGCGCACCACCAACGAGATCACCAAGCAACTCGCCGAGCAGTTCGCCCAAGTCGCCCGCTCCCT
>CAINDV010001210.1 GCA_903847485.1 uncultured Verrucomicrobiota bacterium | reverse complement strand
GACCGCTTCCATATTGCGTTGCACTTTGGGGTGCGGATGCAGATAGCGCTCGCTGGCCAGGGCGGCCCGATCGTGGTCGGTAAAGGTGGGACGAAGCATGCGCCATTTCCTTAACAGCGCGCCAAAAAAACGTCAATCAATAAGTCACCTTCTCAACCGCGTCTGGTATACTATGTCTTCCAGGTCTGGCCTTTCCCCTGTGGCATGGGCCCCAAAGACGACCAACTGCGCGAGGCCCAACGCACGCTGCCAAGGATTTTCTCCCACCTGCGGGTCATGTCCACCCTCGGCATCGCGAGTCCGGGGACGGGTCGGGGATTGTGTCACTACGATCTGGCAGGTTATGAGCAGATGGCGGCTCTGATGAGTCCGCTGGTGGAACTGGACAACTACGGGCTCAAACCGGCCAGGGAGGTCACCGCTCCGAACCTCACCCGGGCCTGGTTCACCAGTGCCGCGAAGGATGAAATCGCCCTCGACTTTGGCCAGCCGATGATGTGGAAGGACGCGATGAAAAATGAGATCTATCTCGACGGCGTCAAGGCAGCGGTCAGCGCCGGCTCGGTCTTCGGCAACGTCATCACCCTCAACCTGCGCGCCCCCTCGGACGCGAAAGTCATTGGCTATATTTCCGGACGCGACTGGGATGGGAAGCCGACGAATCTCATCTATGGCGCCAACGGCATCGCCGCGCTCACCTTCTGCGATGTGCCGATAGACGCGAAGGCCACCCGCTAAGGAATAGGAACACCCCCCCACTCCATAACAACGCAAAACCGACAACCATTATGAACCGCTCAAGAATGACCCGCCGCGATTTTCTAATCAACACCGCCGCCGGCGGCCTGGCCGCCTGCGCGCTGCCCGCGCTGGCGGCGGACACCGCCACGGAGGCCCCGGCAAATCCGGCGGCGACCGGCAGCCAGCGGCTGTCGCTCGCCCAGTTGCGGAAGTGGGAATCACTCCAGTACGGGATGTTCATCCACTTCGGCATGAGCACCTTCGTCCAGAACGAGCTGCCCGACGGCAAGGCCCCCGCCACGACTTACGCGCCCGATCAACTGGATGTGGACCAGTGGGTGTCCGTGGCCCGGGATGCGGGCATGAAGTACGCCGTGTTGACGACCAAGCACGTGGCCGGGCATTGCCTGTGGCCCAGCAAACACACCGATTACACCGTGGCCAACAGCACGAACAAGACAAACGTGTTGGAGCAGTTCTGCGAGGCTTGCGGCAAGAAGGGCGTGCTGCCGGGCTTTTACTATTGTTCCTGGGACAACCACAACCGGTTCGGCAGCAAGACGCCGTCGGACGGCGGCCCGTGGGGCGGGATGAATGGCATTCCCGGGCCCGACCCCAGCCTGCCGCCCTTCACCACCTCGCTCTATCAGTATTTCCAGACCGCCCAGGTGACGGAACTGCTTACCCAGTTCGGGCCGATCGCCGAGGTGTGGATCGATATTCCCGGCGTGCTGGGTCGGGGCTACCGGACGTTTCTCTATCAGCACATCGCCGCGTTGCAGCCGCAGACGGTGATCATGATGAACAACGGCATCGGCAACCCCGATGCCGTGGCCTACGCGTGGCCGTCGGACTTGCTGGCGATGGAACGCGACGTCCCGTCGGGAACGGGCCACCGCAAGTGGCATGAGATCGAGGGGAAGAAATATTACATCCCAGGCGAAGTCTGCGATCCCATCGGCCAGAACTGGTTCTGGGTGCCGGGCGACAAGCCGCGGGCCGACGACGCCCTGTTGAAGCAGTTCGAGACGTGCCGCGCGGGCGGCGCTAATTTCCTCCTGGATGTTCCCCCGGACAAGCACGGGCTGATTGCCGACGAGACCGTGGCCGCACTGACGCGCCTGCGCAAAAACCTGAAGGTCTGATCTGGCGCCGGCCGCGATGGCGGCACAATATGATTCGAATGAAAGTCTCATGTTGTGCGGCAGCGCTGTTGGTCTGCGCCATTAACTCCCAGGCGATCACCACCGGGTCTGAGGGTCCGGCTTCCATCACGCTGGTAACCGAGTCTAAGGTATCCAGTGACGGCTCGCTCCCTCGCGGTGCGGCAGAGACTGATCTGGCGTTTCCCGGGGAGATGGAGTGTGTGCCGCAGCCGGTCTATCGGCACCGGGCCGATGGCAAGCCGGGCCGCGAAATCACCCTCACCTTCAAAGCCGAGAAGTTGTTGGGCCAGGCGCAGGTCGACGTGACGGTGGATGGACGCACGGAAACCACCGAGTTGCCGGCGGTGGCGGGCGGGGCTGCAAGTTGTCGCGTGCTGCTGCCGGCCGATGTCGGAATGGATCGGGAGACACAGGTGGCCCTGACGTTGCGCCGGGGCTCCCGGGAACTGAAGCAGACCGTCAAGGTGCCGGCGATGCGGTACTGGACGGTGTTCATCTATCCGCATTCGCACGTGGACATCGGCTACACTGCGCCGCAGAAGATCATCGAGTTCATTCACAAGCGTAACATTGAGGAGGGAATCAAACTGGCCGAGGCGACCAAGGACTATCCGGCCGGCGCCCGCTACCGGTGGAATCCCGAGATCACCTGGCCCCTGGAACGACTTTGGCAAACGCAGCCTGAGCAGCGGCAACGCGTCCTGCAAGCCATCCGCGACGGCCAGCTTTGTGTGGACGCCAGCTACTTGAACCTGAACACCAGCGTCTGCTCTGACGAGGAGTTGTTTCATGCGTTCCGCTTCAGCCGCGAGTTACAGAGACTAACCGGCGTGCCGATGGATACCTTCCAGCAAATGGATGTTCCCGGTTTCTCGTGGGGGCTGGTGCCGGTCATGGCGCAGGAGGGCGTGCGCTACATTATGGCCTGGCCTAATACCGACCGGGCGGGCCACGCCCACAACGGAATTGATCAGCGCCCCTTCTGGTGGATCGGTCCGGACGGCAAGTCCAGGGTGCTCTTCCTCCAACCGGGCGGTTATGGCAACAGCGGCAGCATGGGCAAAGGCGGCAGCACCGGCCGCCCGTGGTTCGGTCAGCGCGACGCCGACAAGATCCCCGCCGTCATCAAGACCGGCAGCGCCAATGTTGACTTCACGGGCCAACTGGTGGAGAGGGAGAACGCGAAGCATCCCTACGACTTCCTGGTGCTCTCCTGGTGCCTGTGGGACAACTGCCCGCTCGATGCCGACATCCCGGACGCGGTCAAAGCGTGGAACGAGCAATATGCCTATCCGCACCTGGTCATCGCCGGCGGCCATGAGATCATGGCTGCGATCGAGAAGAAATACGGCGACCAGCTCCCGGTGGTCAAAGGGGACTACACCGAATACTGGACCGATGGCCTGGGCAGCGCCGCGCGTCTCACCGCCGTTAATCGCAACGCCAAGGAGCGCCTCACCCAGGCCGAAACGCTCTGGACCATGCTCCATCCCGGCCGACCCGCACCGCGCGCGGAATTCGATGAGGCCTGGCGCTACATCGCCCTCGGCTCCGAGCACACCTGGTGCGCCGAAAACCCCACCGAGCCGTTCTTCCAGGAAGGCATTTGGAAGGCCAAGCAGGACTGCTTCCGCCAGGCCGATGACCGCACGCAAGCCTTGTTCGATGAAGCGATGGCACCCGCCACCGACAAGTCCAACGGCGCGCTCGGCCCGCCCGAGGGCCCATCCAATGGCGGCGTGGCGGTGTTCAATACCCACTCCTGGAAACACGGCGGCTTGGTGACGCTGGCCAAGTCGGAAAGTTCGCCCGGCGACCGTGTCACCGACGAGCAGGGCAAAGATGTCCTCGCCCAGCGCCTGTCAACTGGCGAGCTGGTGTTCCTGGCGGCCGATGTCCCCGCCTTCGGCTCCCGTCACTACCGCGTCGTCAAAGACAAGTGCCCGCTGACCGGCGACTGCCGGCTGAACGGCACCACGCTCGAAAACCGGTACCTGCGCGTCACCCTCGACTCCGCCACCGGCAACATCACCGAGCTTGTGAACCTCGCCACCGGCCGCAATTTTGCCGACGCCAAGGTCAACGGCGGCCTCAATGCCTTCCGCTGGTTGCCGGCCAATCGCGATGAGCCCAAGGCCGACACCGACATCGCCATCGCCACCGTCGAATCCGGGCCGGTGATCGTGGAATTGTGCGTCACGTCCAAGGCCACCGGTTGCCGCGCGGTCAGCCGCAACGTGCGCCTGGTCGCGGGCCAGCCGTGGGTGGAAATCCGTAATGTCGTGGACAAACTGCCACTCGTCGCCAAGGATGGCATCCACTTCGGCTTCGGCTTCGACATCCCGCAGGGCCGCACCCGCGTGGACATTCCCTGGGGCGTGATGGAAATGGAGAAGGACCAGTGGCCGCAAGCCAACCGCAACTGGATCGCCATGCAGCGCTGGCTCGACCTATCCAACGAAGCGGAGGGCGTCACCTGGTGCTCGCTCGACACGGCGCTCTTCGAATACGGCGCAATGACGGCTAACATCGCCACGGGCTGGGGCGGCAACGGGCCGTGGCTGCGCAAGCTTGAGCCCAGCTCGACCGTTTACTCCTGGGCCATGAACAACCACTGGCATACCAATTTCCCGCTGACCCAGGACGGCCCGTCGACCTTCCGCTACCGCATCCTGCCGCATGGCCTTTATGACGCCGCGGCCGCCAATCGTTTCGGCCTGGAACAGGCCCAACCGCTGGCGCATGTCGCCGCCAACGGCGATCCCAGGCTCAAACCGCTGGTCGCCACGGACAACGACCGCGTGTGCGTGACCATTCTCAAACCAGGAGCCGACGGCAGGTCCGCCATCATCCGTCTCCGGTCCCTCTCCGACAAACCGGAATCCGTAAGGCTTTCGTTCCCCGGCGGCGCACCGAAATCCGTCCGCGTCTGCACGCTTGAAGAAACCCCCGGCGCGCTTGCCGGCGCAAGCGTCTCCATGCTCCCCTACGGCCTCCGCACGCTTCGTGCGGAGTTCAACTGAAAACCTCGCTAGGAGGAACACTGGTGATCTGGAGCGTTTCAATACGGACCTCCTGCAATACGGACAGGATGCAACTCGTATCCATGTCTAAGTTGACGCAAGATCAAACCGGTTTTCGTCAGAGCTTCCACGCCGCGCTGAAAAACAAATCTTCCATTCACCATGAGAAACAACCGCAGAATGTTGAATCGTATCACCGTTGCAGCAAGCTTGGGGTTGGCCGCAGGGCTCTGCTCGGCGGCGGAATCCCCGCTCCGGATCTGGCTCGACAAGCCTGCCGCCAAGTGGGAAGCGGCCTTGCCGTTAGGCAACGGGCGGCTGGGTGCCATGGTGTTCAGCGGCACGACCGAGGAACGCCTGCAATTGAACGAATGCACGCTGTGGGGCGGCCAGCCGGGCGATTACGCCAATCCCGAGGCCGGCAAACATCTGGCCGAGGTGCGCCGCCTCATCTTCGCCGGCAAAATTTCGGAAGCCGAAAATCTGGGTGGCAATATGTTAGGCAACCCACCCTTTCAACTACCCTATCAGCCATTGGGTGACCTCCGGCTGCGCTTCCCCGGACATGAGAAGGCCGAACACTATGTGCGGGCCCTCGATCTGGATCAGGCAATTGCTACCACCACCTATCAGATAGGCGAGGTGGAATTCAAGCGCGAGGTATTCGTCTCGCACCCCGACCAGGCTATGGTCATCCGTCTCAGCAGTAGCAAGCCCGGCCGGATTTCCTTTGAAACGGGACTTGATACTCCGCATCCCGGAATCCAGACGGAGGTAATCGGCAAGGACACCCTGCGCTTGAGCGGCCAACTGCTATCCCGTCCGGGTGGTGAGAATTGGAGTAACGGCTGGGAGAAGCCCGGCTTGAAGTTTGAGGCCCGGCTGCGCATTGCCATCGAAGGCGGCAACATTGAGGGCGGCGATCGGGTGCTCAAGGTGCGTGATGCCAATGCCGTCACCCTGGTGTTGTGTGCGGCCACCAGTTTCAAAAATTACCGCGACGTCAGCGCCGATCCGAAGGTGTTAGTTGAACGCCAGATGACCGCCGCCTGCGGCAAGACCATCGCCCAACTGCGCCAGAACCACCTAACTGACTATCTGACTATCAGCTGCTGTTCCGGCGGGTGGCCATGGATCTCGGCACGAGCGCTGCCGCCGCGCTGCCGACCGACCGGCGCATCGCCGGGTTTTCCAAGACCGGCGATCCCGCACTGGTGGCGCTGTATTACCAGTTTGGGCGCTATCTGCTGCTGGCCTCATCGCGACCGGGGTGCCAACCAGCGAATCTTCAGGGCATCTGGAACCAGGAACTATGGCCGTCGTGGAGTAGCAAATGGACCTGCAATATCAATGTGGAGGCTCTTTCAAAACTCCCCGCGCTGAACCGCAGGCATACCCCCCATCGCGGCCAAAAAGCTTGAAAACGAGGGTTGCTCTCGCTGGTCGTCAGTTTTTGACCGTCGCGGCCGATGCTCCGCCGTTCACGGCAGCGAACG
>CAINDV010001209.1 GCA_903847485.1 uncultured Verrucomicrobiota bacterium | reverse complement strand
GGCCGCCACCCACGCCGACAAGAATGTCGGCGCTCCGCTGCTCGGTTCATGGCCCCCCATGCGCGGTCAAACAACTGTGGAGGCTCGCCCTAAACCGGCAGTCGGAGCGCGGACATTCTGTCCGCTTGGGGCGTGCGCCCGCCGGAGCGGACAGGAATGTCCGCGCTCCAAACCTAAACACGAACGGCTGTCCTTTTTCCAAGAAGCTGGCGGCGGATACCAATCCGCCGCTATGGCTGATTTCGCGTAGCGACGAACTGGCGTTCGCCGCCAACTTCTTCCCCCGACCCGCCAGCCATTCTCCTGCGGAACCAACCGGGCCGCCGGGGCGGGCACCCGGCCTACCACTGCGGGCGGTTTGGCGGCGTGTAGGCCGGGTGCCATCACCCGGCGGCGGTGAGCGAGTGAATGTCTGTGTTGAGCAGTCCGCAGGCTGTGTTCACGTTGCCCGCACCACCACTTCACAACGGTTGGTCTCCCCGCGTTTCCAAGGCATAACCCGCGAACCGGCACGGCCGTCCGGCAGGGTCGCGGTAACTCTATGCCAGCCCGTGAAGGCGCGCAGTGGCACTTCTCCCTTTTCATCGGCAACGGCTTCCATCTTAGTCCACCATTGAGTCTTGATCAGTTGCTTCAGCCGGTCATAAACAGGTTTCGGCGACATATCTTGGCGCAGGAATCCCGCCGCCGCGCCTTGCCACGCGCCGCGATCGGAGAAATCCCACCAGGTAATCGCCTGCACGGCGGGGTGAGAGAAGAGCAGCTTGTAGAATGATTCGACATACCGGGCCTGGGCCTCCTCCAGCGCCGGGGTGGTCGGCCCGAAATGCTCGCCGGGGCCAAGCCGCGGGCCGCTGATGACGGTGGTCTCGGTGAAATGCACCGGTTTGCCGAGACGGGCGTAGGTTTCGCAGATGTCCCAGACCTTCGGGAGCGGCCAAGGACTATCGTGCAGGTGGCTTTGGAGGCCGACGGCGTCGAAGAGCAGCTTTCCGTCCTGCTTGAGCGATTCGAGGATGCGGTAATAAGCGGTCTCGATTTGGTAATCGTTGACGAGGAGCGTGGCGGAAGGATTGGCGGCGCGGGCGACCTTGAGATACTCCGTGGTGTAAGCGTGCGGGCCGATGCCAGCCCCGTATTGGCCCATGTGGGTGGCGGCTTTCTTGCGGAAGGCGGGATCGCCGAGATGCGTGGGTTCGTTGACGACATCCCAGATGTCAATGTGGCCGCGATAGTGTGAGACGATGTCCGTGACGCGATCGGAAGCGAGTTCGCCGACGGCCAAAAGCACGTTGGGGAGCCACTTGGGCGAGCTGGCGGGATGATCCCAGACGAGCGGATGGCCTTTGCAGGCGATCTGGCGTTCGGCGCACCAGGCGGCGGCGCGCTCGTTCGGGGCGTAGTCGGGATGGCCTTGTTTCGGCTCGAAGCTGGTCCAGTAAAATCCCAGCGTGGCGTAGTTGAAAAGCGCCGCATACTGCTGCCGGTAACTCTCCTCCAGTCCCGCCTCACCCAGTTTCCCGAACATGTAAAAGTTGCAGCCGAAAAGAAAATCGTGCCGCACCTGCTCGACGCGCACCCGCGCCCCCGGCACGGGACTCCCGCGCCCATCCCGAACGACCAGCAGCCCGTCGGCCTTGCGATGCTTTTCGATGCGGGCGTCGGCACCGGCCAGGAGTTCTTCGGGGACGGGCACCGGGGTTGGTTCAGCGAGCGCCGGCAACGCCAGGCCAGCGGCCATCGTAGCACCAGCGGCCCGGCGGAGAAAAGCGCGGCGCGTCAAGCCGGTGTCAGGGAAAAGTTGGTCAGTCATGTGGGGGCGTTGGACGGAAGTGGCGGAGTTTCGCATCAAAGTGAATCGGCGACGACGGCGACCGCCGCGCGCCTCGACAAGCCCCGCAGGAAGTGCCAGCTTAGGCGCGTGATGGCGGAAAAGTTTCAACGATTGCAGGACTTGTTGCGCGGCTACGGCTCGTGCCTGGTGGCCTATTCCGGGGGCGTGGACTCGGTGTTCCTGGCACGGGTCGCCCACGACGTGCTCGGGGTCCGGGCGCTGGCGGCCATTGCCGATTCGCCCAGCCTGCCGCGGCGCGAACTGGCGGAGGCGCTGGCGCTGGCGGAGCAATTCAAGTTCCCGGTGCGCGTCGTGCGGACGAAGGAATTCGAGAATCCCGACTACCTCGCGAACCCGAACAACCGATGTTATTTCTGCAAGCACGAGCTGTTCACCGAACTCGCGCCGCTGGCCAAGGCGGAGGGCTTCGCGGTCATCGCCTACGGGGAAAACGCCAGCGACGTCGGCGATTTCCGGCCCGGCGCGCAGGCGGCGACAGAGTTCCAGGTGCGTGCGCCGCTCAAGGAAGCCGGGTTGACCAAGGCGGACATCCGCGCCTGCTCTGCGCAGCTCGGCCTGCCCACCGCCGACAAGCCGCAGATGGCCTGTCTCAGTTCCCGGCTGCCGTATGGTGAAGCGGTGACGCCGGAAAAGCTGCGCATGATCGAAGAGGCGGAATACGTGCTGCGCGACCTCGGTTTCTACGACGTCCGCGTGCGGCATCACGAACTCCATCCCAGGCCCACCGCCCCGGCTCCCGCCGCCTCGGTGGACACGTTGCTCCTTCGGACTTCGGACTTCGGACTTCGGACTTCTCCCTGCCTGGCGCGCATCGAAGTCGGCCCGGCGGAACTCCGGAAGTTTCTCGAAGACGGCGTCGTCCAGCGCGTGGCGGCGGCCTTGAAGAAAATCGGCTATGCCCATGTCACGCTCGATTTGCAGGGCTACCGGCGCGGGAGCGTCAATGAAGCGATGCCCAAGCCCGCCGCCGCCGGGCCGCAGTAGCCAGCGCGCCGGATTGCCGCCGGCGATTCCTGCTCCGTTCAGTCCAGTTCCACCGTGCGTTTGAGCTGGTAGTTCATCCCGTTCTTGTCGGCACGGAATATGTCGAGCCAGGCTTGCGTGCCGGTCACCCGAATTTTCAGAAACGTGCTGGGAGCGCCGGGGTCGCCGGCACCACGCGCATGGCCGGCGTCCAACTGCCAGACGCCTTGGACTTTGACCGCCGAGGCGTTGTGCGTGTGACCGCAGAGGTAGGCGCGAACGTGGTGCTGCTTCAGCAACGACACGAAGCGTTCGCCAGGCTGCGGATGGGCCAGCAAATCGCCGGACGCGTGACGGACGCGACCGTTGTCCATGTCCGGCTGGGACTTGATCGGCGTATGACCGACGACCCAGATCACCGGTTGCTTCGTAGCCGCGAGATCCTGCGCCAGCCAGTCCAGCGCCACCGTCGCGACATCACCGCTGGCACCCGTGTCGGATTTCCCGTCGAAGTAATTGTTCATCACGACAAAGTGCGAATTGCCGTAATCGAAGGCATACATCGTGGCCTCCGCGCCTGCCGGGCCGGAGCGCACCAGGTTGGGGATGCCGTTGCTGGCCCAGCGCCGCAGCCAGGCCATGTCCTGCCTGGTCTCGGCCTCGTGGTTGCCGGCGACCGGATACCAGAGATAGTTGGAGCCAAGGTAGCGGTCGAGCGTCGCCCGCACCGGCGGGATCGGATCGCAATCGCCGGGAACAATCATGAAAGCCCCTGGTCCGACCTGTCGCAGGGCTTCGCAGGTGCCGTCAAAGTAGCGCTTGCCCGCCGGGGCCGGGCCGACGAACTCCCGCATGTCGCAAGTGATGGCAAAGGAAAAGGCATTTGTGTCCGGGGCGTTGGTCTGCGCCAGCGCCGGAGTCAGGGCCAGCGCCAGACAGACAAGCGCGCCGTCACGAAGGCGCGGGAGCGGGCGGCCGACGGCGGCGTTCGGATTGTTTTCGGACTTCGGCCCCCGGATTTCGGGCTTCAACTCAGATTTCATGGTTTGCAAGCGGCACCTCTTGTGCCTGTCAACGGCCGGTTTGTCCAACAAAACTTCCAACCTGCCGGGGTGTCTCCGTGGGCGGTTCCGCCGCAGTTGTCTTGAATGCTCCGGGTCGGCCCGCCGTCGTTTGTTGACGAATCGGGCGGGTTGGCCCAAGCTTCGCCCTCGGTATGCCGATCCCCGAGCGGGATTGGCCAGGTTTTTATCCAAATGACAACTCGATTCTGTAATCCGATGCAACGAACGTTCTGGCTGCCGACCATGCTGGCCACCGCGCTGGCGGCGGTCGCCGCCCCGGAGGTGCCCACGACGCGGCCCATGTCCCTGCAAGACTGCATTCAGATGGCCTTGCAGAACAACCTCGACCTGGCCATCGAACGCTACAACCCGCAGTTGTCGCTCTACGGGCTGCAAGGCTCCTATGGCGGCTACGACCCGAGTTTCAACTTGGGCGCGCAGCACGACCAATCCTCTTCCGCCGAAAGCTTGTTCCAGGGAGGGATGTTGATTCCGGGGTCCGATAACACCGCCAGTTCGTTCGATACTGGCCTCCGCGGGTTGACCCCGTGGGGCATGACCTACGATCTCTCCGGCGGCGGGTCAGATCGGTTCGGCAAGAGCTTCGGCGTAGATACCAACGGCAACATCGTCACCAAGCCCTTTGAGAGCAGCACCGCCACGACCGGCCTCACAATCACGCAGCCGCTGCTCAAGAATTTCTGGATTGATAGCACCCGGCTCAGCATCCAGGTCGCCAAGATCACGCTGAAGAAATCCGAACTGGCCCTCAAGCAGCAGGTCATGACCACCGTGGCCACCGTGGAGCAGGCCTATTTCGACCTCATCTATGCCCGCGAGTACGTCGTGGTTCAGGAGAAGGCCGTGGAGTTGGCGACCCGCTTGCTCAATGAAAACCGGAAGCGCGTCGAGGTGGGCGCGCTGGCGCCGCTGGATGAAAAACAGGCTGAATCCCAGGCCGCGTCGAACGAGGCAAACTTGATCGCCGCCCGCAACTCCCTCTCCATTCAGGAGAACACGGTCAAGCAGCTCATGAGCGACAACTTCCCCCAGTGGGCCTCCATCACGATCATCCCCTCGGGTACCTTGGAGGCGCAACGCCGGATCTTCAACCTGCAAGACAGTTGGGGCAAGGGCCTGACCCAGCGCCCGGACTTGCTCCAGGCCAAGCTCGACCTCCAAAAGGCCGGCATCCAGGTGAAATACACCCGCAACCAACTCTATCCCCAGCTCGACGCCTTCGTCACCTACGGCTGGAACGGCTCCGGCAGAGAGTACAGCGACGCTTTCGGCGACTGGGGCAGCGGCGACCGGCCCTATTACTCCTACGGCGGCAAGATCACCTTTCCGCTCGGCAACATCTCGGCCCGCAGCAACCATCGGACCAGCAAGGCGCAGGAATCACAGGCGGTTCTTTTCGTCAAGCGCCTCGAACAGAACATCATGATCGAGATTGATAACGCCGTTAAACAGTCGCTGGCCAGCTTCGAGGCCGTCCAAGCCACCCGCAAGGCCAGCGAATACGCCGCCGAGGCGCTGGCTGCCGGACAGAAGAAACTGGAGAACGGCAAGAGCACCACGTTTGAAGTCTTGCAGCTCCAGCGCGACCTCACGGCCGCCCGCGGCACCGAAATCCAGGCGTTGGCCGCGTACAACAAGACCCTCTCCAAATTGCGCTACTACGAAGGCGGCACCCTTGAAGCCGCCGGCGTGGACTTGACGCTCCGCTGACCCGGCGCGGCCCGCCCCGGCTTCCCGCCGCGATTTCTCGCGGGGCGCCTGAAGATTCCACCCGACGCGGCGTCCAACGCTCGCATGGCTACGGCGGCATCCCAGACCCAACGCGTCCGCTTGGACGGAAAGTTCTTCCGTCTCGGCGGGCAGAAGTTCTGCGCCAAGGGTGTCGCCTACGGTCCCTTCGCCACCAACGCCGAAAACGAGCCTTTTGCCACGCCGGAACAGACCGCCCGCGACTTCGATCTTATCCACGAACTTGGCGCCAACGTCGTCCGCATCTACGACGTCCCGCCCCGCTGGCTCCTCGACCTGGCCGCCCGCTGCGAACTCAAGCTGCTGCTCGATATTCCGTGGAACAAACTCCTTTGTTTCCTCGACGCCCCGGAGGCGAAGCAGGCGGCCCGCGAAGCCGTGCGCCACGCCGTGCGCGCCTGCGCCGGCCACCCCGCGCTCTTCGCCTTCAGCGTCGCCAACGAAATTCCTCCCGATGTGGTTCGGTGGAGCGGGGCGGAAGCGGTGGCTGACTTCATTGACGAACTGGTGCGCGAAGCGAAGGCGCTCGACCCCGAATGCCTCTGCACCTTCACGAACTTCCCCTCCACCGAATTCCTCCAGCCGCGCGAGCTGGACTTCCTTTGCTTCAACGTCTATTTGCACCAGCGTCCCGCCTTCGAGAGCTATCTGGCCCGCCTGCAAATGCTGGCGGACACCCGACCGCTGGTGCTCGGCGAGTTCGGCATGGATTCCACCCGCGAAAGCGAGGAGCGGCGCTGCGAATTCTTCGCCTGGCAAATCGAAAGCGCCTTTCGCGGCGGCCTCGCCGGCGCGATTGTCTTCAGCTTCACCGACGACTGGTTCCACAAAGGCAAGCAAGTCGAGGACTGGGCGTTCGGTCTGACCACGCGCCAGCGCCAGCCGAAATCTGCCTTTTGGGTCGTGCGGGAATGGTTTGAAGTCGCGCCCTACTTTGCCCTGTCGCGCACCCCACGCGTCAGCGTCGTCGTCGCTGGCTATAACGCTGACCGCACCCTCCGAGCCTGTCTCGAATCGCTGGAGAAACTTCACTACCCCGACTACGAGGTCATCCTCGTGGACGACGGCTCCACCGACACGACGCCGCAAATCTCCGCCCAATTTTCCCGGGTTCAATACTTCCGCCATCCGCGCAACCTCGGCCTCAGCATCGCTCGCAACACCGGCATCGCCGCCGCCACCGGCGAGATCATCGCCTTCACCGACGCCGACTGCCGTGCCGACGAAGACTGGCTTTATCACCTCGTCGGCAATCTGCTGGAGCAGGGTTACGCGGCCATCGGCGGGCCGAACTTTCTGCCGCCCGAAGATTCTCCTGTGGCCGCCGCCATCATGGCTTCCCCCGGTGGCCCCGCCCACGTCATGCTCACCGACCGGCAGGCGGAGCATATTCCCGGCTGCAACATGGCGTTTCACAAGTGGGCGCTCGACGCCCTCGGCGGCTTCGACGCCATCTTCACCAAGGCGGGCGACGACGTGGACATCTGCTGGCGCCTGCAACAGGCTGGATGGCAGATCGGTTTCAGCCCGGCGGCGTTCGTCTGGCACTACCGCCGCTCCACCGTACCCGAATATCTCAAGCAACAGCGCGGTTACGGCGAGGCCGAAGCGCTGTTGGTCCACAAACACCCGGAGTATTTCAACGACTTCGGCGGCAGCCTCTGGCGCGGACGCATTTATGCTAGCGCCAGCCTGGCCAACCTGCCGCGCCGCTCCTTTATCTATCGCGGCGTCTTTGGCAGCGCCGGCTTCCAGACGCTTTACGCCGCCGGCACCTCCGGCACCCTCGCCCTGGCCACCACGCTCGAATACCACATTCTCATCGTGCTACCACTCTGGGTTCTGGCCGGCACCTTCCACGGACTCTGGCCGGTGGCGGTGGCGGCCATGCTGGTGCCAACGGCTATATGCGCCGCCGCCGGGTTGGCGGCCAATTTGCCGCGGCCCAAGACCCGCCCGTGGTCGCGTCCGCTCGTGGCGCTCCTCTATTTCCTCCAGCCCATCGTCCGCGGTTGGGCACGCTACCAAGGCCGGCTGAACATCCAACCCGCCCCCGACGCCGCCCGGGAGACGCTCGACTCCGTCACGCTCCGTGCCGGCCCGGACAAGCTGGACGTGGTGCAATACTGGGCCGACCGACGCGTGGACCGCATCGCCTTTGTCGCCGACATCTTGACCCGGCTGGATCAGCAAGGCTGGCCCAATCGGCCCGACATTGGCTGGAGCGCCTTCGACGTCGAAATCCAGGGTCCTCGTTGGAGCAACGTCCAACTCACGACCGTGGCCGAAGAGCACGCGGGCAACCGCGAGTTCCTCCGCTGTCGCCTCAGCGCCCGTTGGTCCCTCACGGCCAAGCTCACCTTTTGGTCGCTTTTGGGGCTGCAACTGGCCTTGATCGGCTCGCTCTGGGGGTTGCTGCCGGCGCTGCCGGTGGTGCTGCTCACGATGGGCCTGTTCTACGCTTTCCTTCGTCGCCAGCAACGCGATCTGCAAAGCCGCGTCGTGGTCTTCCTCGATGCCTTCGCCAAGGAGCGCGGGCTGCTGAAGGTGCGGCACGATGCGCAGAAGGGACAGTTGGTGCCGGCGAACTGAGGAGCGAGACGGTCGAAAGCCGGAGGCGGAAGCCGGAAGCCGCGGCCCTTCGACCTTCGACTTCCTGCCCGGCGCGGCGTTTTGGCACCAGCGTCGTTGACAGTTGGGCGCGTTTGCTCTACCAAATTCGCGTGCCAGTTAAGCCCATCGTATCTCTTCACGACCTCGGAGTTGAATACTCCGGGCCGGTGGCTGCTGGACTTCAAGAAGTGGGCTTCTTCGACCAGGTGCCGTCGGGCACGCCGGTGCTGCTCAAGCCGAATCTTACCTTCCCCGAATACCGGCCGGGAGTGATGACTTCCTACCCGTGCCTCGAAGCGGTGACCAAGCTGCTGGTGAGCAGGGGCTACCCGGTCATCATCGGCGAGGCCGACAGTGGCGGCTACAACCGCTTCTCGATGGACGAGGTGTTCAAGGGCCTGGGCATCGACAAACTGGCGCAGGAAACCGGCGCGAAGGTGGTCAACCTCAGCTTCGAGGAGCCGGAATGGCTGGAGGTGCGCACCGGTTGGCGGCGCCTGAAGGTGCCGGTACCACGGCTTCTGCTGCATGAGATCGGCGCGTTCATCACCCTGCCCGTGCCGAAAGTCCACAACTGCACCGGGGTGTCCATGTCCATCAAGAACCAGTGGGGCTGCATTCAGGAACCGGCGGAGCGGCTCAAGCTACACCCATATTTCGCGGAGGTGATGTATCAGTTGAACCGCCGCCTGCCGCACGCCCATTCGATAATTGACGGGCGCTTCGGCCTGAACATCAGCGGCCCGATGCTCGGCACGCCGGTGAAGCTGGACTGGCTGCTGGTGGCCAACGACTTCGTGGCGGCCGACCGCGTGTGCTGTCGGCTCATGCAGATTGACGCCGCGAAGATTTCCTACTTGGAACACTTCCGTCGGCAGGGCTGGTGGACGGAGTTTGAAGCGATTCAACTCCGCCATGACTGGGAGCGGTTCCGCAAAGTGAAGTTTGAGTTGCGCCGGAAGCTGACGGATCTGCCGGGTCTGGTGTGTTTCAACAGCGCCTTCTTCGCTTGGCTCGGCTACCACTCGCCCTTCGCCGGATTCGCCCACTGGCTGCTCTACCTTTTCCGCGAGCCGTTCTACGACTACAGCAAGGAAAAGAACAAGGTGCGGAGCCGAAATCCGTAGCTGTGCGTCTTGGGTTGAGCGAATTAGGAAAAGGGGGTGTCCATCTGAGTGCGGTAGTTACAAGATGTGGGGGTGTCGACGCAACCACTGGCACCCCGCCTCAAAGCTGGGCATGACTATCCGGCCAATGACGCGGAACTGCGGGCCTGG
>CAINDV010001208.1 GCA_903847485.1 uncultured Verrucomicrobiota bacterium | reverse complement strand
TTCATAGGACCCGCGGGAACGTCGGGCGCCGGCAGGGAGATAAAATCCCCCGGCACGCCGGTTCGCAGCGCCGGGTAAAGCGCTCAGCCGCCGCCACCGGCTGCGTAACCCCATCCCCAAATAGTGGCGAATCCGCCGCGCTACCGCTGCGCATTCGTTGGCCGCCAGCGTTGACCTGCCACGCACAATCCATAGACTGGCCGCCGCTCCACGGAAGCTGCGGTCCGGGTTGGCCGGTGCGTGGCGGTGCTGCGTGGTCCTGTTTTTTTGATGAAAACCAGTTGTAAATACCTCAGATCAAGCCTGGGGAAAAAATACTTGATGGCCGTGACCGGCACCGTCCTGGTGTTGTTTGTCACCGGTCACATGGTGGGCAACCTTCAGATCTTCCTCCCGCCGGAAGCCATAAACCGCTACGCCCACTTCCTCCAGGGCAACCTCGAACTGCTCTGGCCGGTGCGGCTGATCATGCTGGCGGCCATTTGCCTACACGGGTGGTCCGCCGTGACGCTTTGGGCCGAGAACAAGGCGGCCCGGCCCGTCGGCTACTACGGCAACCCTACTCCGCTGGCCGCCAGCGTAGCATCGCGGACGATGATCCTCGGCGGCGTGGTGGTCGCGGCGTTCCTCGGATACCACTTGCTGCATTACACGGTGAAGCTGGAGAGCATCCACGGCGCGCCGGTGTGGTTTGCCGATCTGAAGACGCCGGAGGGGTTGCCGGATGTCTATGCGATGATCGTCGCCGGCTTCAGCGTGTGGTATGTCTCGCTGTTCTACGTGTTGGGTGTGGGTGCGCTCTGTTTGCACCTGAGCCACGGTGTCCAAGCGATGTTTCAGTCGCTGGGGCTGAGGAATCACGTTTACGCGCCGTGCATCAAATGCGCGGCCCGGGCGCTGGCAGTGGCGTTGTTCCTCGGCTACGCCGCAGTCCCGACCTCAGTGGCCGTCTTCGGTCACGGGAAGGCGCATTTGAATGAAATCGTCCAGAAGGCCGCTGCCGCCAAGGCCGCCGCCGGGGAGTTGAGGAAGTAATATGGCCAAACTCGAATCCAGAATCCCGTCGGGTCCGCTCGCACAGAAGTGGACGAATTACAAGTTCGAGACCAAGCTCATCAACCCCGCGAACAAGCGCAAATACAAGATCATCGTGGTCGGCGCTGGGCTGGCTGGGGCGTCCGCCGCCGCCACGCTGGCCGAGCTGGGCTACGAGGTCCACAACTTTGTTTTCCACGATTCGCCGCGCCGCGCGCACTCGGTTGCCGCACAGGGGGGCATCAATGCCGCCAAGAATTATCAGAACGACGGTGATTCCGTTCACCGGCTGTTTTACGACACGATCAAAGGCGGCGACTTCCGCGCCCGCGAGGCGAACGTCCACCGGCTTGCCGAGGTGTCGGTGAGCATCATTGACCAATGCGTGGCGCAGGGCGTGCCTTTTGCCCGCGAATACGGCGGCTTGCTCGACAACCGCTCCTTCGGCGGCGCGCAGGTCAGTCGCACTTTCTACGCCCGCGGCCAGACCGGTCAGCAGCTTCTGCTCGGCGCTTACTCGGCGCTTTGCAAGATGATCGCCAGCGGCGGCGTGAAGTCTTTCACGCACTCTGAAATGCTGGATCTCGTCGTGGTGGATGGCCAAGCGAAGGGAATTATCGTTCGCAACCTCCGCACCGGCGAGATCAGCCGTCACAGCGCCGACGCCGTGGTGCTCGCGACTGGCGGTTACGGCAACGTCTTCAACCTTTCCACCTACGCCCGCGGCTCGAACGCCACCGCTATCTGGCGGGCCTTCAAGCGCGGCGCTTGCTTCGGCAACCCGTGCTACACGCAGATCCACCCGACTTGCATCCCGGTCAGCGGCGATTACCAGTCGAAGCTCACGCTGATGAGCGAGTCGCTCCGCAACGACGGTCGCATCTGGGTGCCGAAGCGCAAGGAAGACTGCAAAAAGAAACCGGCTGAAGTCGCGGAGGCGGATCGTGACTATTACCTGGAGCGGATGTATGGAGCGTTCGGCAACCTGGCTCCGCGCGACATCGCCAGCCGTGCCGCGAAGATGGTTTGCGATGATGGACGCGGCGTCGGCGAAACCGGCCTGGGCGTTTACCTGGACTTCGCGGAATCCATCCAGCGCCTGAGCGAGGCGAAGATTCGCGAGCGCTACGGCAACTTGTTCGACATGTATCACGAGATCACGAACGAGAACGCCTACAAGACTCCCATGCGCATCTATCCTGCTGTCCACTACACGATGGGCGGGCTGTGGGTGGACTACACGCTGATGAGCAACCTGCCGGGCCTCTTCGTGCTTGGCGAGGCGAACTTTTCCGATCACGGCGCCAATCGCCTCGGTGCCAGCGCGCTGATGCAAGGCCTTGCTGACGGCTATTTCGTCCTGCCAGCGACCATCTCCGGCTACCTGGCGACGCAGAAACCGGCGCAGCGTCCCTCCACGGATCACGCCTCCTTCAAGCAGACCGAGGGGGAGGTGCGGGCCACGGTCAAGCGGCTCATGGACTGCAAAGGCAAGCGCACGCCGTCGGATTTCCACAAGGCGCTCGGGCAGATCATGTGGACCCACTGCGGCATGGCGCGCACCGCTGCCGGCCTCAAGAAGGCTCTCCAGCTCATCCCATCGCTCCGCGAGGAAT
>CAINDV010001207.1 GCA_903847485.1 uncultured Verrucomicrobiota bacterium | reverse complement strand
GGGGTAGGATCGGGTGTTTCAAGCATCTATCCCTATACCCACAACCCTTTCCGCAATGCCACTCTTTTCCAACTTCGGAGATCGGGTTAAACGCAGAGGCGCAGAGGACGCGAAGGTTTCCCCAAGGGCCTTCTCTGCGTCTCTCTGCACGCTTCGCGCCTTTGCGTTTGACCCGCTTGGCAACCAACCGGATAAGCAGGGACCGTTGGTCTCCCCTCCACGGTTAGGATAGCTTCCAAACCCAGCTTCTCCCAAGCACGGCGCATGAAGTGAGCCGACTTTTGAGCCTCCGGAATAGCGGCCCACTCCCGTTCCGAGCGATAGAGAACACTCGTAACAGCGTGTTGGAGCCAGCCCTCCTGGAGGAAGTTGTTCGTGTTTCTGCTCATGGAATTGACACGCTCCAATCTACAGGCCAAAGAACGGTTGAAAAGCGGTTAATCATGCCACCACCAAGACGAACATGTGGTGGCGGACATCCACAGGGGTAGGCTCCGAGAATCTTTCGGGGGCGGAACGTAAGAAGCCACCCCGGTTGCCCGGGGCGGCTTTCGTGAATTCAGTCAGGGTCTCGCGGAGCTCGCCCTTCCGAAGCGGCGGTTACTTCTTCTTCGCTGGCTTGGCGGCATTGGCGGCTTCCTCTTCCAGCGCGGCTTGCGCGGCGGCGAGGCGGGCCACCGGGACGCGGAACGGCGAGCAGCTCACGTAGGTGAGGCCGATCTTGTGGCAGAACTTCACCGAGTTCGGGTCGCCACCGTGTTCGCCGCAGGCCTGCCTGCCGGCAGGCAGGTGCCCAGCTTCATGCCAGACCTGGTCCCATTGCCCTTCTCGACGGCGATCTTCATCAACTGGCCCACGCCCGTCTGGTCAATCGAGGCGAAGGGGTTGGTCTTGCAGATTTCCAGTTCCGCATAGGGCGGCAGGAAGCTGCCGGAGTCGTCACGACTCATGCCCAAGCAGGTCTGGGTGAGGTCGTTAGTGCCGAAGCTGAAGAACTCGGCCGTCTGGGCAATCTCGTTGGCCGTCAGCGCCGCGCGGAACTTCGGCTATGGACACAACAGGATTTCTTCGTTCGGCTGATCGGAGTTTGACCCACCGGGGCTGGGCGGTAGAATGAAGGCGATATGAGCAGGCAAGTAGTCATGGATTTGCCGGATGGTGCGTTCTCCGCGTTCCGGGTGGAGCCGGCGGAACTCGCGTGTGAAATGCGCCTTGCGGCGGCGGTCAAGTGGTTTGAACTCGGTCGTCTTTCGCAAGCTAAGGCGGCGGAAATGGCCGGGTTAAGCCGCGCTGACTTCATCCACGAGTTGGCAAGGTTTGGCGTGTCTCCCATCCAGGAAACGGTCCAGGAACTGGCCGAAGGACTGGCCCGTGAAAAATAGTTGGGTCGTCAACGCTTCCTCACTGATCCTGCTCGCCAAGGTCGGGCGAATTCATCTGCTGCTGGACCTCTCCGAAACGCTGGTGATTCCGGCGTCAGTGGCGGTGGAAATCGAAGCCGGACCGGCGAGTGACCCGGCAGTCCTGTGGCTGCGCAGCAAAGGGGGACATTGGGTTCAGGCCGATCTCCCCGTTGAGCCGGCGATTGCCGCGTGGGATTTGGGCAACGGCGAGACGGCGGCGTTGAACTGGGCCTGCCAACGACCCGGTTTCGAGGCCATCCTCGACGACCGCGCGGCGCGGAAGTGTGCGCTCATCCAGCGGCTTCCGTATCGCGGGACACTGGGCGTCATCCTCGCCGCGAAGAAACAAGGTCTGATCCCCGCGGCCAAACCCCTCTGCGACCAGGTCGTGAAAGCCGGTTTGCTGATTGATCAAACGCTGCTGCAAAGTGCGTTGGGCCTCGTTGGTGAGTGAAGCCTCGGCATCCAAGCGAGAATACCCCCCCGGTTTCGCGCGGCCAGAAGCGGCGGCAGGAAGCTGCCGGAGCCGTCGCGGCTCATGCCGAGGCAGGTTTGGATGAGGCCGCCGGTGCCGAAGCCGAAGAACCCAGCCGTCTGCGCGATCTCGTCGGCGGTGAGGGCACCGCGCGGGACTTCGATCATGGTGCCGACCAGGTGGCTGAGCTTCACCTACTCGTCGCTGCTCTCGGAAAGACCCTTGCCTTAGGCCATGAAGTTGGCCATGTTCCAGGCCATGAGCAAGACCGTGAATATCGCGGAGTTCAAAGACCGATTCTCCGAGTTGCTGGCCGTGGTGGAACAGGGCGGAGAAGTGATCGTTTGCCGTCGCAATGTGCCACTGGCCCGCGTCGAACCGATCCGCAAGCTGGCACCTCGGAAGGCGCAGCGCAGTGTCGTGGGTTGCATGAAGGGCACGGTGCGAATCCACGGCGACCTGACTGAGCCGTGCATTCCCGATGGCGACTGGGAAATGCTCAAGTGACGCCGCCATGCCTCACCTCCTCGACACCTGCGCCATCCTGTTCATCGCGGAGAACACCGCCGACCTTTCCCCGTCAACGCTCAAGCTGATCGACGCCGCGCCGGCGGGAGAAGTCTTCGTCTCGGCGATTTCGGTGGCCGAACTCGCCTGCCTTCAGGAACGCGGGAGAATCACACTCCAACAGCATTGGCGTGCCTGGTGGGATGCCTTGTTGAAGCAGACGGCGTGGACCTGCCTGCCCATCACCGCCGAAATCATGGCCGAAGCCTACAGCTTGCCGCCGCCCATTCACCGTGACCCGGCAGATCGCGTACTCATCGCCACCGCACGCCACGAACGGTTCACGCTCGTGACCACCGACGGAAAGATCCGAGGCTATCCACATGTCGCGACGATTTCCTGAACGGCTTGTCAGCGCGGCTAATGCCCAGGCAGGTCTGGGTGAGGTCGTTGGTGCCGAAGCTGAAGAACTCGGCGGTCTGCGCGATCTCGTCGGCGGTGAGGGCACCGCGCGGGACTTCGATCATCGTGCCGACCATGTAGCTCAGCTTGATCTTCTTCTCGGCCATGACCGCTTTGGCAGCGGCGTGGACGACGGCGACCTGGAGGTCGAGTTCCTTCTTGAACCCGACGAGCGGGATCATGACTTCAGGCTTCACCTTGATGCCGGCCTTCTGCACTTCGGCGGCGGCTTCAAAGACGGCGCGGGCCTGCATCTCGGAGATTTCGGAATACACGATGCCGAGACGGCAGCCGCGGAAACCGAGCATGGCGTCGCCGCGATCTTGGCCGCCGGATTGACATCGCGACAGGCGATGGCAGTCTGTCGGCATGACGCGCACGCAAATCCAACTGCCCGACGACGTTTACGCCCGCGCTCGCAAAGTCTGCGACCGCCGTGAAATCTCCCTCGCCGAGCTGGCTCGCCGGGGGCTCGAATACATCTTGAGCGTCTATGCACCAGAGCCGGGCGCAAGCGGTGATTGGCAGCCGCCCAAGCCCCGCAATCTCGGCTGGAGAGGTCTTAACGACGCGGAAATCAAGCAGCAGGCACAACTTACCGCCACCGAAGTCGCCCTGGCCCACCGCCGCAGAAAATGACGCGCTATGCTCTCCATTGACACCAACATCCTGTTCCACGCTTTCATCGAGGACTCACCCAGTCACGAGGCGGCCTACGCCTGGCTGACGTCCATCTAGCAGCAGGAAGACGTGGCTATCTCCGAATTCATTCTCGCTGAACTCTATGGTCTGCTTCGCAATCCCGCCGTGCTAAAGCACCCGCTTGACGCCGACGAAGCCGTGGAAGTCATCCAGACCTATCGCAGCCATCCGCGCTGGCGGCTTATCGGCTTTACGGTGGAAAGTCGTTCACTGCACGATGCCCTCTGGGAAAAGGCCCGCCGAAAGGGGTTCGCCTTCCGCCGCCTCTACGACGCCCGCTCCGCCCTCACCCTGACCGCACAAGGCGTGACCGAGTTTGCGACGGCAAACGTGAAGGACTACGAAGGCATCGGCTTTCGGAAGGTGTGGAATCCGATCCAAGCGCAATTCGGCAGCCATTGATATGAGTATGGCCATCACGCTTGAGCGATTGGGTTCCTCGATGCCTCATCTTCAGAGTGTGATGGCGCTTCATCGCCTGAATTCCAAGACGCTCGGCTTCCTTCCGGCTGGGGCATTCGAGGACCACGCACGATTGCAGCAAATCCTCGTGGCTTTGGAAGCTGACAACTTGCTGGGATACGTGCTTTACCGAGTCGCTCGAGGCCGTGCCGCTGTAGTTCATCTTTGCATTGCGAGAGAAGCTCGTGAAAGCGGCATTGCGCGCATGTTGATTGAGCGTCTCAAGCAGGAGACCAAATCGCTCGAAGGTATCAGCCTGCTTTGTCGGCGCGACTACGACATCAACCACATGTGGTCCAAGTTCGGTTTTGAGGCCGCGAATAGGAAAGCTGGGCGAGGCAAGGACGGGGCTGAGTTGACCTATTGGTGGTTCAGTCATGGACATCCAGACCTGTTTTCACGAGCGTCTGAACCTGACCCAGTGCGACAGCGCGTCGTCATCGATGCGAATGTCTTTTATGACTTGTACGCGCGCGATACCCCCGAGAGCGAAGCGTCCAAGGCAATGCTGGCTGACTGGGCTCAGGCAAGCATTGAATTAGTCATCACTAAGGAGTTGCGGAACGAGATCGACAAGGCACCAGACGAGGAACAGCGCCGAATCAGCCGTGTAGAAGCCACGCGCTACACGACGCTGGCAACCAACGATGAAGCATTTCAGAAACTCTGCACTGAATTGCGCCCTCGGTTTCCGGAGGCCGCTACGCTGAGGGATGAGGCCGACCTTCGCCAAATTGCCTACGCCGTCGTTGGTGGCGCGTCTTTCCTTGCGACTCGCGACGCTACGTTAATTGACCGTTGCGAGCCACTTTATCTGAGCCACGGTCTGACGGTTTTGCATCCGGCAGAACTTATCAATCACCTGGACACAGTTGAGCGCGAAGGTGACTACAAACCTGCTCGAATCGAGGGTTCAAGACTGAGGAATGCTCTGCTCAAGGCCGAGGCGTTGGACCGTACAGTAGAGGCGTTCAAGCTGACCGAGGAGCGCAACAACGTTCTCAGGAAGAAACTTCTGGATGCCCTTTCCAAACCCAAGACTTCAGATGTGCAGGTGATTTCTGATCACGCGAACGCTCCCGTCCTCCTCGGGGTAATGGATCGCATGATGCCAAGTGCGCTGGTAGTGCCGGTGTTACGCCGCACCAGACACTCATTGAGCGCCACCATGATGCGCAACTTCCTTCGCGCTTGTCTGCACAGCGCAGCTACCGAGGGCCGGCTTATCGTCGCAGTCGGCGAAGAGGGGCTTTCTAGTGCCGACACCGAGATTCTGCGAGAATTCGGATTCGTTCCTTGCGGTGAAGTTTGGGCGAAACTCGCACTGCGGGGCATTGGCGTTTTGGCCCAACTCTCCCTTGCCATATCGGAGCTTGCCGTTGCACCGCAGTTCGACTCAGCAAGGCGTGCCGCGTTGGACAGTATAGCCGCAGCTTTGGATCTACAGAAACCAATCGCATCGGCAGCGGTTGAGCGTCAGCTTTGGCCTGCGAAGGTCATCGGTGCTGGAGTTCCGACGTTCATAGTCTCGATCCGCCCGGAATGGGCGCAGCATTTCTTTGATGTTGAGTTGGGATCGCAATTGCTGATTGGCTTACGCGAAGCTCTTCACCTCGGCGTTGAAGGCGTGTATTACCGTAGCCCTGAGAATAACAATCTGACCGTCCCTGGTAGAATCCTATGGTATGTCAGCAAAGGCGATGGCGATGGCTCGATGAGCATCAAAGCCTGTTCGCAACTGGAGGAGATCGTCACAGGCAAGCCCAAGGACATATACCGTCGCTTTCAGAGGCTGGGCATTTACGAGTGGCGCGATGTTTACGCCGCTGCAAAGAATGACATTTCAAATGACGTGGTTGCTTTCCGTTTTCGTATGACGGAACGGTTTAGGAATCCCGTGGACATGAATGCGCTGTCAACCTTCGATATCCGCGGGCCGTTTATGTCTCCGCGCAGGATTTCCGAAGATCAATTTGCAGCCATCTACCGGGTCGGTTGTGCCCTCACCTGATATGCCTACCAATCACGCCCTGCTTCTTTCGATCCGACCTCAGTTCGTGGAAGCGATTTTCGCAGGAACCAAAACCGTCGAGCTTCGGCGGGTAAGGCCGCGCCTTCAAAACGGAGACTTAGTTGTCATCTATGCGTCGGGCACAACGAAGGGAATCGTCGGCGCATTTGAGGTCGCTGGAGTTACAGCGGCCACCCCCAATGAGATTTGGAGAATGCACAACGGAGGAAGTGGATTAGAGAGAGAGAAGTTTGATCTCTACTTTGCCGGGACAAGCGTGGGATTTGCAATTCAGATTGGGAAACTGTGGAAGCAGTCCGTACCTGTTGGCCTTGGAACACTCCGCGAGCGGCAGATTGGCTTCCGTCCGCCGCAAAGTTACCATTATTGGCAACGCGATGAACTATTGCGGGTGGGAGGAGAGGAGTTGCGGCTGAGCATCCAAAGACGGAGCCAGTCTCGGCGCTGCAAGGATTGATGCCGCTGAGGCAGTGTGCGAAAGTGGTTATGCTCGGACTGCGTTGCGCACTTGCAGGGGGCGCATGTGACTCCCGACCGAGCTTCTGTTCTTTTTTGCCGGCTTGGCTGTAGCGGAGAATCCGGCATCAGCCTCGTGCCTTGGCTTCCAAAGCTTCGAGCGAGAACACATCCCCGCCAAGCAGGAAGAACCGCGTGATTTGCTCGCGCAGGCGGCGGTATAGCGCGGGATCGGTTTGGGCCAGTTCCACGGACACATCCCGCCGGGCAAAGCGCACCAACGCCGCGAGTTCAGCCCAACGCTTCTCCTTCCAATAGCGGTTCACCAGCGCCGAGTCTTCCAGCAGAGCGCGGGCAACAAGCTCTTCTTCGCGGGGAGTCATGCTCATGGCTTCAAGACCTCCAGATAGACGAGATTCTCGGTCGCCTTCTCGCGGGCGCTTAACTCGAAGCTGGCAACAATCTCCCGAATGCGTTGCAGATTCGGACGGTGCCGGCTGACCAGGAAGTTGATGTCGCCCAAGTCCTTCAGCTCCGCGCGAATGAGCTTGGCAGCGATCAAGTTCTCCACGGGCGGGCGGTAGATGTGCAGTCGTCCCAGACGCTCCACGAACACCGGGACGAATTCGCCGAGTTGGGTCAAACCTGGTTCCACCAGTTGAAGGTAGGGATTGTCCGGCTCCAGCGTTGTCTTGGGATCGAAGAGCAGGCCGGCCTCCTTGGCGGCAAGGGCAAGTTCCAATCGGTCGTAATCGCTGGCGGGCTTCCAGATGTCCAAATCCGCGGAGGTGCGGCCATCCATGCCGCCGAAGAGGCACGCGGCGGAGCCAATCAGGCAGAGCCGCACGGGCGAACCTTCAGCGGGCAAAGCCTTGGCGAGCCGTTCGAGAACGGCCATCCATTGTTCGCCATTGAGAGCGGTCGGCATCGTGCGTAGCGACAAAAAGGCCACTCCGGTTTCCCAGAGCGGCCTTGAGTATAGCGTCGGGACTCTTGCGAGTCACGACTTTGGGAGGTCCGTTTACTTCTTCTCAGCGCGTATGCATGAAGGGGTTTTAGCAGGTTGGTCGTTTTGAGGTCACAAAGCGCACGGCTTTGGAGAGGTTGTTTTCCCCCATCTCGGCTTGAATGTCGGTGGTGGATTTGTGTTGGGGCCTGGCCGGGCGACCCAGC
>CAINDV010001206.1 GCA_903847485.1 uncultured Verrucomicrobiota bacterium | reverse complement strand
TGTCGTTAAGCGAGGTAAGGTTGACGATGCTGTCGGGATTCCACTTCAGGGTATTACCGCTCCCAGTGAACCTGGGATCGAAGTTGAATTGCGGGCCGATGTTGGCTTTCAGGCGCTGGGGAATCGAGTCGTAGAAGGCCCGCGCGACATCGCTGAAGGATTGCCATTCGTTGTTGGCGACCGTGATCGCTGAAACCGGCAGCGTGGACGAATATTTATATCCAAAATCGAACGGTGAAAGGCCCTGTTCGCGCGCCGTGATCATGCGCTGGATCATGCTGCTGATGTAACCGAAGGGATTAGAAACAGAGACCGAATCGTTCTGAATCCGGGTGCGAAAACGATTCACGCGCAGGAAGAACTTGTCTTTGAAGGCAGAGATGGAAACGCCATATTCCCGGGTGTCGGCGTTCGCCGATCCCACTTCTTCATTCCAAATGTTACGGCGCTGGCCCACAGGATTGAAATTGCCAGCCTCGTTCCAAAAGGCGCGGATCTGGGTGTTGCCGGGAAGCCGCAGTGGCAGCAGACCCACGACGCTCTTCGTCAAGCTCCGCTTCCCTTCGCTCGCAGAAGGAGTGAGCACGATCTGGGATTCATCCAAGCCGCCGGTAGCCAGACGAGGCGGGGTGCCGGAAGTGAAGTTCTGGTCGCGATCCTCGCGCCAACCGACAACGGTGACGACGTGGTTTTTCATCCAGTGGCTCTGGAGAGCAAACGCCGTGGAGCTGAGCTGCTCGTGCTGCTCGATCACCCTGCTGAGAACGCGCAGCGGGGTGGAGGTGCCGGTGACAAATTGCTGCGTGGCGGGATTCCACACGCGCAACGTGTAGGAGCTGCCATACTGGGGACGAGTGGCGGCGATGGGCTGCAAACGCACCTGGCTCACGCTGTTGGTATTGACCAGAGAAGGTCCGATATAGAACCAGGCATTGACTTGGGCGTTGAAGCTTCCGGGTTCGCCGAGGCCGACGGGGTTCAGTTGGCCAGCGGGATCCCACGTGCTTGAGTAGGTGCGGTTGGAGCGATCAATGTTCGTTTTGAAGAACAGCGAGGACAACGTATGGCTGCCCAGCATCCGGGCCACCCTCGAGTCGCTGCGAGTGAAGTCCTGCTTGAAGAAGGCGGTCACTTGGTAGGCTTCGCGATCGATTTTGTTCTGCTGGTCCTTGAAGGCGTCCTGCGTGCTGATGAAGGGCCGGCCGAAGTTGGGATTCAGGATGCCAGTGCCGGTGCCGGTCGCCGTATCGCGGATGGTCAGATACTTGTTCACGTCGATGTAGATTCCCTCATCGTTGCCGTTCGCGACCGCGAAATTCCGGTAGCGGGTGAAGCTCTGATTGTTGTAGGCGAGTTCCACACCCGCCCTACCCTCCATAAAGAGCTGTTCGTAGCGGAAATCGGCCGCCTTGAAACGCTGCGTGCGAAAATCCAAGGCTCCGGTCAGAAGATTGTTGTTGAAATCAAATATCCTGGGATCGCTCAGGTGGTCCTTGAAGAAGCCAAGCCGCAGGCGATCGACATCGCCGCTGCCGCGGAGCGCGCCTCCGGGACCCAGCGGGAGGAGTGGCGTGACCGTGAGCGGAACACCGCCGACAAATCCCTTGAGATTGTTGAGCGCGGGCACCGCTCCGGAGAGATCCAGCTTGGCAGTGGACGCGTTGGGGTCGGCGAATACCAGCGACCAACTGGAGAAAAGGGGGAAGCCTGCGCCGATGCCAGTCGTCCCCGAGAGAGGAGTGGTGCCGCCGCTGGCAGGGAAATAGGCGCCTTTGGAAGTGGCGTTGTTAACGTAAGTGGGATCCCAGTAATATTTGGCGTTGGCGGGAAATTCCTGGCCGGGCGTCGTGACACCCGTCACCGGGTCATAGGTGGTCCTGGTGACGGGAAGGAACCAATTATCCATGTAAGTCGTGGGAGTAATGTTGTCGGGGGGAATGCCCTCGATCCTGCCCGTCTCGAAATTGGCGCGGAAGGTGCCGCGGCCAAGGAAGGAACCGCGCTTGGGCTCAAGCACGCGGGATTGGAGGGCGGTGTAGAGACGCCGATCCAACGAATAAGCCGGCTTCTGGCGGAACCCTTGATCATCGTTCAAGAGATCGAGGCTGACCGCGAGACGCTGGGGGATGATGACCTTGTTGAGGTGAGCCTCCTCGCGGTGCGAATCGTAGGAGCTGACGCGCGACACGAAGCGGTAGTTATCCTTGAAGGTGGCCTTCCGCATACCCGAGTCCATGATGCCGCCGGCGTTGCCGACACCCGCCAGAATTGCGTTCGGGCCGCGATTGATCGTCAGGTTGTCGTAGCTGTAGGTGTCGGTCGGAATGTCGGTGGCGAAGAAATCGCGCGTGCGGGTCGCTGAGGCGAGGGCGCGCACGCGGTTGACGCTGGACGGATCGTCGCGGACTTCCGCGGAATTCTCACCCGAGGTAATGCCGGAATAATTGCCGTTTTTGCCGCCACCTTCGGTGGATGCCGTGTAGGTGAGGATGTCTTCCAGCTTCGTGACGCTGATGTCGTCCAAGAATTCCTTGGTGTAAACCGACACGGCGGCGCCGATGTCCTTGATGTCGGTGTTCAGTCGGGTGCCCGCAAGGGTGCTCGTGGCCTGATAGCCGACATCCTGCGACGTCGCGACGACGAACGGGCTCAGCTCGACGACTTCGCTGTCCTTGGCGGGCAGCTTCACTGTTTCCGTTACGGTTTGTGCTGCCGCCTGCAGGCTGCAAAGCAGGCCGAGGCTAGCTAACGATAGGTGGAGGCACCGGAGTGACGGGGTGACAGGCTGCGAAGCCAAGGGCTGAACACTTGGGTCGCGTTTGATGACGAGAGGAAATTTCATGACTGAAAGGAAACC
>CAINDV010001205.1 GCA_903847485.1 uncultured Verrucomicrobiota bacterium | reverse complement strand
TGGAACCCGGCGCGGTGGGCGAAGTGGACCTGGCCCGGCAACAAGCAGTTCAACTCCAACCCGACGACCTGCGCCTGTGGGATCGCGGCTTCACCGGGTTTGTCCTGATGGCGGCGGTGCGGCACCGGGGCGCTCACTTTCTGGGCCGCTGTTCGCGCGCTTCGTTTCTGCCGGCCGAAGAACTATTCCAGCGCAACCGGGCCGGGCGCAGCCTCGTCACGGAACGCTTCGCGCCGGAGGATCAGCGGGCCGAACTGAAGCGGCGGGGTTTGCCCACCCGGTTGCGCGTGCGCTTTGTCAGTGTGCGGCTGCCCACCGGGGAACTGGAGGTGTTGGTCACGTCGCTGCTCGACGAAGCCACCTATCCGACGGACGACTTCCTGGAGCTCTATCACTGCCGCTGGGGCCACGAGACTTATTATGAATACGCCTGCAAACGCAAAGGCTGCCGGGAGATGGCTTTTGAGGTGATCATCAACTCGGCGGAGAACCACAGTTACCTCCACTACCTGCAGCACAATCGGAAGCTGGCCGACGGCGATTTCCTGGTGCTCGATGCGGGGCCCTCCTGTCAGAGCTGGGCGGGTGATGATCTCACTTTGTCTGTTCGTTTTCATCAACGGTACCTTATCGGTGATCTACGGACCCGGTTCAGTGGCCGTGGATCCATCGAGTGCTGCCAGCCTGGGCCAGGCCAGGCCGTAAGCGGCGATGCAAAAGTTCCGCCATCACCCAGCCCAGCGCGCTGCCCACTTCCATGAAGGCTTCGGTATTCTGGTTGCAAGGAATCGCCCCTGCCTGCGCGGCATTCGTAGATGTGCCGAAAGGGCTCACCATACTTTCCATTTCTCGCGGCAGGGCAACGAAAGCATCTTAGAGGCCTCGGGGTTGTCCCCCACGAGCTCTTCTTTCATGGGATCCCAATTCACGACCTTGCCGGTGAGCGCGGCGGCCCTCGCCAGGTGGCAAATCGTATCGCAGCGGATGGCCATCTCGATCGGGCAAATGGGCCGCGCGCGCGACCGGACACAATCGATGAAATTCCGGTTGTGCTCGGGAGAGACGGGCAGCCGCTCTTCGGAAGCCTTGAAATTAACTCCCCACAGATCCTCGTCGCTGGCGCAGAAAACAAAGGAAACGTCGCCGATCCAGCCCTTGGTGCCGTGGAACACCACGCCATCTCCCCCCTGCCAACCCGGCTTATACTTGGTGACCACGGCTTCGGCGGTTTGGTCGTCCATCAGGCGCAGGGTGACACCGTTCGCGTATTTGCACATCACATCCCAGTGTTCCAGAGTCCGGTAGATGCCCTGGTCAGGAACGTTGCCATTCCCGTCATAACGCACCGGGCTGGTGTCATCGGCCTTGTTGCCCCACTGCGCGATGCCGAGCGGGTGGATGCCGCATCCGGCAATGAACCCGAGCGACGTCTCCGGGCAGTGGTAGCCGCCCCAATTCGTGCAGCGGTCAACGGTGTAGGCCACCATCGGCGACGGCCCCTGCCAGGCGTCGAAATCCAGGTCGGCGGGTACCGCCGCCACCTCGGTCGAGCCGTACGGCTTCACGTGATACGCCGCAGCGTCGTTGTGAACGTTGCGGCACCAGACGTCGATGTGCTTCAATTCGCCGAGGTAGCCGTTCCGGACCAGTTCGACCATTGTCCGGTACCTTCGTTGGGACCGATACTGCGTGCCGAACTGGAACACCCGGCCCTGTTTTGTTACCGCCTTCCTGAGGATGGCCGACAGGCTGAAATCCAGCGCCAGTGGCTTCTGGCAATAAACGTCCTTGCCTGCGTTCACCGCCGCGATCGACATCGGCGTGTGCCAGTTGTCATGCGCGGCAACGATCACGGCATCGACATCGGACCGCGCAAGGACCTCGCGAAAATCCGCGTGTGCCTTGGTGACCTCGCCACCGCCGTAGTGTTTGCTGTAAACTGCCGCCAGCGCCTCCCGGCGGCTCTGGTAGGCGTCGCAGGTGGCGACCACCCGGACGTCCCCCATCGTCTTCAGCGCACTCAGGTGATAATAGTTGGCAATGCCTCCGCAGCCGATCTGGCCGACGTTGACCCGATCGTTCGGCAGCACGCGTTTCCCGCCCTGCCCGGCGACCACTTCCGCGGGAACGATCGTCGGGAATCCGAGAACGGCGCCGGTCATGGCGGCGCGCTTCAAGAACGTCCGTCTTGATAAGTCTTTCATGGTTGGTTTGTCCTTTATTTCGATTGTTGCGGCTCTTTCGCCGATTCGAGGTAGCGGCACGCTTTAGTGACCGACGCAGCCATCTCCCGCACCGGCTCCTCGCCGTGCATGAAGGGGGTGATCCAGTGTGCGTAGCCCTGTTGAGCCAGCGCCCTCAGCCACGGCGCGAAGTCGGCCGGGCCCTGGCCGGGCAGTTGTGCAAGCGCCCTCCCCTGCTGCCAGGCATAAACAAACAACAATTGCTTGCCGCAGGCGCGGATCGCCTCCTCGACGGGAACCTGGTGCGCCTGTAGGTGGTATATCGCCAGCGCGATCCCGACCACATCCGGCGCCGGATTGAGTTTCGTGAACAGCCGGATTGATGCGAGCGTGTCGAGCAGCGCGTCGGAATGGTTCTCTATCGCCAGGCGGACCCGGTGCTTGCGGGCCAGTTCGATCTCGGGCTGCAACGCCTCGAAGAACTTTCGGAAGTGCGCCTCAAGCTCCTCCGCGGCAAACGTTCCGTATTGCGATTCACGCACCACCAGTCCGCCGCCCGACGCGCCAATAAACTCCGCGAATCCGGGGAATCCTTCGTCGTGCCCCTGGGTCCGGTACGTCGTATAACAGCCGATCTCGATCCGGTGCTTGGCCAACAGTTTTCTCCAGCCGTCAACCCCTAGGTCCCGCGCCTCGGCCAGGTGGCGGCAATTGCCGAACGGACTCCAGACGTCAATCCCCTTGAAGCCGAGTTCCGCCGCCTGACCGCAAAACGCCTCGAGCGACAGTTGGGAGAACATCACCGAGGAAAGCGCCAGTCGCGGCCGCCAGCCGGCATCCTTCCCGCCGCTCACGGCCCCAAACGCCGGCCACAGCGACAGCACCGCCAAGCCGCCACCGGCACGCAGAAACCCGCGCCGGGTGATGTCCCTGCAATCCACAGTACATAGATGTCCCTTTCGTGTTATCATGATTTGTTCCCTGTTAGACGTTTCACTTCTGTTCTTACTTCAAGAAACCCGCCATGTGCTTGCCCATGGCTTCGCCGACATCCATATAGGTTTCAGCGTTGCCGCCGTAATGGCTGTTTCCGCTGCCGCCATGAGACAGGGGGTTGGAAAAGACCGTGGCCACATTGCCTTTGAACTCCGGATGCTTGCCGCTATCGCCGTCAACTGCGAGCTGGGCCTCGAGCACCATTCCCTCGTTGCCCCCGATGCCCTTCGTAGCTTCGCCCAGGGTGGCAAGGACGAACTTCGCGTTGGGAGCATCGAAGTCTTTGCGCAACTGCTTGATGAACCGGACGAGATTCCGCTCCCAGCAACTCGCATGCACGGCGTTGCCGCAGGGCCGCTCGGCCGCCAGCCAGATCGTGCGCACCACCGGTTCGATCAGCGCATAGCGGGGTGCGGGGCCGGGGTGCGCCCGCCCGCTGGGCGCGGGCACGGTTTCGCGCAAGAGCTTGATGGCATACTTGCGCTCGTAGCCGTGATCCT
>CAINDV010001204.1 GCA_903847485.1 uncultured Verrucomicrobiota bacterium | reverse complement strand
GCAACGTTAACTGCCACTTCCCTCCGGCATAGTTGGTCTGCGCCACCACCACCCCGGCCGCCGTGGGCGTCACCGCCAACCGTACCGTGGCCGGGGCCTCGTCCGTCACCGTCAGCGCCACGGTGTTGGTCCGCCCCACCTCCAGCGTTTGTTCAACAATGCCCGCAACCGCCGGCGGCGCGTTCGACTTGTTCACCTTCACTCTGGGCCAAGCCAGCATGATGGTCGCCAGCAAAGCCACCGCCCCGATCCACAACTGCCACTTGGCTCCCGGCTTGGACGAGGGCTTGTCCGACGGCTGGGAAGGCATACTCGTGTTCCCTGGCGCTTGGGTCTCGCCGCCGAGCGCGGTTCCCTCCGGCTGGGTTGTCGGAACCGGTGCGGGTTTGCCTGCTGCGCGTGAGGTCTCAATCCCCAAGAATGCGTCCATCAAGCGGCGGCCCTGCTCCCGAACGTCCGCATCCAGCGTGTATGGAATCTCACTCGCTAGAGGCATGGCTTTGGGTGTCGCCCGGAGGCAGAAGAACTGGTCGGCTGAAGGCTCGCCCACCGTCACGTCCAGCCAGTCTCCGTTCAGCGGCGCGATGAGCAGCACCGGTGCGTCCGGAGCCAGCATCGGTTTGACGAACTCCAGCCAGCGCAGTATCCCATCCGCAGCCGAAGGGGCTGCGAGTGGCACCCGGAGTTGCACCGGCTGGAGTCCGGCACCATCCGCCTTCGCCAAGTTCTTCTGATCTAGGTAAGGGGCGAACAAGCCGTTCATCCGGTACAGCACGCGCAATAGTCCTAAGTGATCCGCCCCCAGTGCCGGCGCAGCCAAGAATTGTTCCCGCTCGGAATCTGCGAGGGCGGAGTCCGCCACTGGTGGTGGAGCCTCGCTCAAGCGCCCCCTAAGCTGCTGCTGGAGATCGGCAAGACCCGAGATCGCCTGTGCGCGCAACTCGTCCCGGTAAGCTTCACTCGCCCAAACTTGGTTCCGGGTGGACGCAAGCTCCTCCGGAGTGCTGATGCGACAGAAGCCTCGCGCCTGTTCCAACCCCGGCAGCAGGTTCCGAAGCGCCCAAGCGAGGGGAATTCCCACCACATGGAGGCAGGCAATCAGCGGGAACTGGTCTCTCGGTCGAGGGCGCGCGTGATCACTGCTGGCCCAGATCCGCCCCAGAATAAATCTGCCGGAGCGCCACCAGACGAACAGATGATCGAAACCGGGCAGCAGATCGCCCGGAGGATGCGTCTTCGCCCAATCATCCCAATTCCCCCCGCCGGCTCTAAGCGGCCCGCGCTCGCCGCCGATACCATTGGTGCAGAGCAGGGATTCTGCGGCTGCCAGACTGGGCGTGGCCAGCCCGAACTCCTTATCACCCTCGAGAAAGTCCAGCCACGCCGGGTGTTTGCCGAAAGCGCCCAGAAACAACGCGCGGTCGCTCCCGATGCCGAGACGCTTCTGGTCTTCGAGAAGAAACTCTTTGAAAAAGGTAGCCACGGCGGAAACTCAGGTTTGATTCAGTTTGATTCAGTGCGATTGGGGGAGAATGGCTTGCAGATTCGTCATCCTCGGCCAATCCTTTAGCTCTGGCAGCGGTGACTGGAATACCAACTCTACGGCGATCAGGTTGGTTGCATCCGGCCCGTTCTGCACAACGACCTTCCAAGTCGGGCCGTTGGTTACTCGCGTTGCCTTGTAGTTTTCCCCTGTCAGCAATCGGAAAGCTCCCCAAGAACCGCCGATTCTGTTAGTGTATGCTATCGGACGATCCTTAGTGAGTCGGGAATTAAAAACCAGCTTCGAATCAACGCCACAAGGGGCCAAGCTCAGCTTTTTGTCGCTGATGTTGCCGCAGTTCGTCACACTTTGCGATTCCACCTCAAGGTACAGGTAACATTGCTCCTTTGTGTCGTTTATGCTTAACAAGAAAGTTTGAAGCGAATCGTTGGTGACACAAGCCAAAACGACTGGAACAAGGTTGCTCAAAGCGCTCCGCAAAGCCGCCAACTGACCTGTATGCGGATAGGATTGGACGACCTCCGAAGTCGAGGCTGCTTGGAGGGCGTTCACGTCTCGTGCGAACTGGACCACCTCATTGGCTGTCATCACATTGGTGCCGTCCTTCACCATCGGGAAGCCAGCCTTTTGGTTCAGATTGGAGAAGGTTTGCTGCACATACTTCTCGATCAACTTGCTCCGCGTTGCGTCTATCGCCTTGGTAAGGGATGCTTGTAGAGATTGAGGTTTGCGTTCTGTCAGTACGTTGGTGGCCGATTTCAGCTCGTTCGAGGCACCGGTCACGAAGTCGTGAGCGCGCCGGAGCAGGTTGGTGCCCGCTGGGGATGGGGACTCCCTTTCGAAGCTTATGAGCTGGGTGACGACCAAATTGCTGAACCGGATCAGGAAGCCCTGTTCCACCAAGGATTTACAAATGGGGTATAATATGGGCGTGCTAGAATTGCTGGTCGCATACGTCTTGGCTTCTTCAAGGATTTTCTCGGCCTGGCTTGTGAGGTCGCTCAACAGGAGCAAGGTGGATGAACCCCCAGTGCTCGGCTGAGAGCTGTAGAACGCATACGCCTGGGTGTAGCAATGGAATCGGACCTCATAATGTCGGTTCGTACTGCCCGGCGGGTGGAAGTCCAGGAAATTGGTGTCTGCGGCCTTGGCCGCTTCCTGGTTCAGAGTGTCCGGTATCCCGCTTCCCCGGGTCAGATTAGTTCGCGTCTGCGCCAAGCGTTGGGAGATTCCTTGAAACAAGTCGTTGGCCAAAGAGGCAGGCCTCGCCTCCGCCAAAACGGCATCGAGCCAACTGATCGCGCTTTCGCCGCTCTTGCTGGTGTCCTCCCGGATGCGAGTCAAGCCCGTAGCGAACCCAGCGATTTTGATAAGTACTCCGTTCGCTTTGGCGGCAGCCACCGCTCGGTCCAAGTCTGTCTTGGCCGCGACCATCGCCTTCTGCTGCGGCGGAGAGAAGCGACCACTTGAGGTCGCGGTTTTGTACCAATTCGTTTCCTGGCGTCCAAACTCGTCGGCTTTGAGCCGCACAGTGGCGAGGTTACTTACCGTGAGCGCCTGGGTGCCGGTGGTGCGGATAACACCAGCGCAAAAGCGATCGAGTCCGTTGGAAATCGCAAGATTGTTCGTCAGTGAGTTGCCCCCACTAATCACATTGCCCGCTGGCCATAGATCCTGGTAGGTCCGCTGAAATACGCCTGCCAATTGCAGGGCTACAGCGGCGCAGTTGGTTTCTGTCAGGTAGGAAAGCAGTGGGTTCAAGTAGTTGGTGGCCACTACGGCCGGATTGGTGGTGGTGAGCGAACGCGGACCACGGGCAAGGTCGGCTTCGATGCGGATAAGCGCCTTGAGCGCCTCGGTTTCGAATGGGTCACTGGTGCCATCAGACCGTGCCTCCTTCATCTTTGCGCGCGTGTTTTCGATCAGAGGCAGAACTACGCCACGCTCGAACACGATTCGCTGCGCCTGTTTCCGAGTTACTGGTGACACCCGGTTGAGGAGATCATTATCAAGGAAAAAGAACCATCTGTTTGAAAGGGTCGCTTCGGAGGCGGCCCGGAGAGTTCGGTGGAAATCAGTGAGCGATTTGCCGTCGGTGTTCGTAGCTTGGAGTTGGTAAACCCGCCCGCCGAGGTTGGGTGCAAGAACGATCGGCTGGTAATCTCGGTTAGTCCAGCCCGTGGCTTGGCTCCAAGTTTGCTCTGCAGATCCAATGTCCCGATTCCATTTAGCCCAACCGAACCCCGCAACAACTAATACCACAAGCAGGCACACCAGTGGGATTCCGATTAGAGCCAACTGCCGCCGGCGCAGCTCCTTTTTGACGTTCGCAGCGGGAGTCACCAACCCCTTCTCCTTGAAGACTTTTTCCAGCAGCAGATCCTTCAAGAAGAAGCCACCGCTCAGTGGCGCATGGCTCTCCATCCTCTCCATCAATTCCTTCACCTTTTCCTGATACTCCGCATTGCCAGGCTCCCGTTTCAGCGCCTCGGAGTAGCCCACCAGCGCCTTCTCCCACTCCCCGCGAGCCTCAGCCGACTTGGCGTCGGCAAGCACCTGGGGAAGGCTCTGAGCCGCGCCGCCCATTCTGGCGATTCCGCGCAAAGCCTCGTCAACTGCCTCATCCACGGCCGTGCCGATCCGCATGGCTGAGGTGAAGTAGATGCCCCGCAGGAAGGGTGGCTTGGCGAACTGGTCGTCGGGGTTGATGATGGTGTCGAGGTATCGCTGGAGGCGTCCGGTAATAAGGGAAAGGCTCTTGGGCAGCGCAAAAAGCGCGTCCACTTTATCGGCGTGCCGGTTGCTCGAACCGCCCGCTATCCGAGGATTGATCAACAGGCCCAACCGACGCTTTCGCAGGCGCTCGGTGAGCTTGCCGAGTGTCTTTTCCACCCAATCCTTTTCGAATGTCGTTCCACCCTCGAGTGTGGCCGGGTTGGACCACCCGATCATCTGGTGCTTCAACTCGTCATTGTCCGCAAGCACGAAAAACTCGCGAAAGCCGACCAATAAGTCACACTTAGTCACCAGCACGGTTACAGGAAAACGGATCCCTAGAGTATCCTGGATGAGCTTGAACTGCTGGGCAATCTTAAGTGGCCTCTTCGTGATCGTGGCATCATTGTCACGGATCAAGTCGTCTGCGGAGAGTACCAACATGAGGCCGTTGATAGGGTAGTCTGGGCGAACTTTCTTCAGCCAGGTCAGCAAATCCTTCCACAAAGGCGAACTGACGTTTTGGCCCAACACTTCGGGGAAAACCATCTTGCCAGCAGTATCAATGATGACTCCATCCTTGGTAAACCACCAATCCATGTTTTCGGTGCCGCCGGTGCCACTCATCGGGTCCGTGCCGCCGGTCAATGAGAGTCCAGCCCTCCGGATGGCCTCGGTCTTGCCGGAACTGGATTCGCCAATGATCAAAAAGAAAGGAGCATCGGTCAGCTTCAGACCAACCTTACGATACATCTCCACGCAATTGCTTAACTTCTGCTGCAATTCGTCCGCCTTGGCCTGCTGTTTGGGGTCAGTGATTTTGAGTGATTTCTTCTGCGTTTCCTGGGCAAATCCCTCCACCGCAGCCGCTTCCCGCCGGTTGTTTCTCCTGCTCTGTAGCCACAGGTAACCCCCGACCAGCAGGACCAGCAGGAGCAGGATCACGAAGGCGACCGCCCAGTTCGCAGGAGAGGGGAGAGAGACGGCGGATACGGCAGACGCCAGTGCCCCCAAACCTAGCGTTCCGAGCAGCCACTTCGTGTTTTCCGCGGATTTCGAATCATCAGCCATACACTTTGCAGGATCTGCTAGTCTGCCTCCTGGCTCACCGACCCTTTTCAGACTTCTCCGAATCCAAGATCACCTTCACTGAGGTAGCCAGATCGTTGGTCGCCGCCACGTACATGACGACCCAAGCCGTCAGCGCCCCCATGAATAGGACGAAGGAGAGAATCGCAGCCAACGCCAGGCGATCGTACCAGGGCTTCCGTGCCAGTTTTCGCTCGTCCGTGTGCTTGTAGGCCTCGGGGCAGAGCTTGTTCTGCAATTCCACATCTACGAACGCGCTGATGCGGTCTTTAATCTTCGCCATGCAGTCTTTCGGCTCCTTGCAGTCTTTCAACTGGCCGGCCTGGCCAGCGAGCGAACCAACAAATCCCAAGCCGAGGCACACGTAGAACACGGCCAACCTTTCGCTAGCTTCGAGGCTCTTGTCCTTAATCGTTTCATCAAGCAGAACGAAGAACTGGCCGCCACCAGACAGTTGGTTGTAGAAGATGCCCAGACGATTGGTTTGCCATTTTGGGGCGTAAGGAAGCTTGCTCTTGCTGACGAGGTCATCCACAAAGTGCGCCAGGGCTAGTTCAACAGGCGTTACAGGCTCACCACCCGCCTGCGCTCCTCTGTCTTGCAGGTCGTCCGGGAAAAGCACTTGCCGCTTCACATCTTTCACGGGCGGACCTGCAGCCTTCGCCAACGCATGGTCCCCGGCAATGCGCGAATGCAGATCATCCAATAGCTTCTTGATGTCACGACGCGCCCCTTCGTAGTCTTGGCATTCCCCCTTCCGGCCCATGCGGTTTAGTTCGCAGACCTTGAGGAAAAGTGGTTCACAGCATTCGAGCAAGCTCATGCGTGGTTCAGGATTTCTCGGGCATGGTCATATACAACACAAACTCCACATCGGGCAGCGGGCACTCCGCTTGGTTCCACTCGATCACTATGGCCTTGTCCACCTCCTTGAGTCGCAGCCAGTGGTTGCTTTCCCGGAGTGAAACTTTGAAGTAGGACCAGCCCTTCTCGGCCGGCAGTTCGGGCGCCGTCTGTTCCGTTAACTGCACACCATACTCCGAATACCCTTCACAACTCAGGGGCATCACTTTGAACTTGTCTGGATCTTCAAAATACTCCACGAACTCGGCTTTATCGGTCTTGGTCTTGACGCCTAGGAAATACTCGGACTCGGGTGGTAGATTAAGATACTCATCCGTCAAGGCCGCTTGGTGGTGGCCTCTCGAGTTCTCCTGGAACTTGACCTGTAGGAACTTGCCCAGCTTGTCCACGAGCTTGCCGCGTATCTTGCCGTTCAGTTCCATGAAACAAGGCAGGGGGTCATCATGAACGTACGGGGAGCACCTGAATTCCTCGGCAGCCGATGTCAAGGCCGCCAGTTCCCCATGCAGTTCGCGCAGCAGCAGGTACAGTTCAAAGGGAGTGGTGGCGGGCGCAGCCGCCAGCGGGCCGAGGGTGCCTGCAAAACGGGCCAGAGTGCGCAGTCGCAACAGCGCCTCCAACCGGGCGTCCGCCCCCAAGCCGCCGCGGGCCAACTTGTTGGCCAGTTCATCCCGGCTGCTCTCCAGACGGGCGGCGAGTTCAGTGGCGATGCGGCGTAGAGGCGGAGCGCCACCGAGCACGAGGCTGGGCGGGGCGAACCGCTCGTCCTCTTGCGGCACATCATCCGCGCGGTCGGGAGCCCGCCGGAAACGAAGCAAGGGCAGCACCTCCATGTCGCGCCAGGTTTCCTCCGGGGCCGTCTGAATCATCAGGCGCGCATTGATCTTTCGCACCGGAATCGCTTGCTCGTTGCCGCCGGTGTTCTCATCCCGGAGGCGCTGGTCCGCCAAGCGATAAAGGTGGTTGGTCTCAGTGGCGTCCGGTGCGGCGGGAGCAATATTCGCCCCGCTCGTGGACCAGAGCGGCACCCCTAGCACAACCGTGAGTGTTCCGTGACATTTGGCAAGCGCCGGCTTTATATCCAAGGAGGAGAGATCCGCGTTCTCCCCGACCTGGATTTGCAGGCCGCTAGGCATGATGACGCGCAAGTGCTCGAACCGGACCCGGCTGGCCTTTAGCTCGTCGGGGAAGAGGCGGCTTTCGATCACGCCGTAAGGATAATGCCAGGACAGACGGCGCTGATCCTGGATTTCACCGAGCAATCCGCGCTGCATGAGTTGCAAATGGTGCGGTTGCAGAAACAGTCCCTCGTGCCAGTGAACTTGCGTAGCCATGATCAAACCTTGCGGTTAAAAAATCCAACAGTTGCCTTCAAAGCGGCCTGGCGCACCCTGTTGTCCACGTTACTGTCGCCTTCTAGGTGTTGTGCGTAACGGGCCTGGTAAACCGTCCAACACATCGATGGCTCGGTCTGGAAGAAAGTTTTCCTCCGTTCCCCGGCTTCTCCCTTGATCGCGCCTGGCGCGAATTCCTTCTGAAGCCAGCGGGAAAACTCCATGCCCGCGCTATCGACCTTCCCCGGCATGCTAGATTTCCCCACAATATTGGGCATTAGTGCCAGAATTAAGCGCAAGTGCTTGCGCAAGACCTCCATTTGCACGCCAAGTTCGACTGTGGATTCTGCGCCAAGGAAGGCCCGTAGCGCAGCGTCAAATTCGTCCCGATTCAACTTGCCTAACTCTTGTGCTGCCTTTCGCTGCTCCAGCACTTCGGGTGTTTGCTCCTTCTCTTCGATCGCATCGAGCGCCTTCCCCAACTCCGTACGCGTCTCCAGAGCCACCACGTCGAGATTCCGCAGATGTGGCATCAGTAACGCGAGTAACTGGGCGGCAGAGGCAACACAGGGCGGACTTGCCAGCCCAAACTCGGTCTGCAATTTCTTGGCCTCCGCCTCCCAAGAAGGATCACCGTTCGGCGATATGAAACCCAACTTACGGAGCCGCTCGGTGAAAGCCGCTTTGGCCTTGGGCGGGATCTCCCATGAACGGTTGGCAAGCTGCTCCAGCAATTCCTCCACTGACATAGTTTTCGGGGGGGCCGTGGGCGGATGCGGTGCCTGCCAGTCCGGGAAACGCTCCGCGAGGGCAGCCAGGGCAGCATCCCGGCGGTCGGTGGGAATCTTCGCCAAGCTCAGGTTATGTTCAAGCGATTCGCGCAAAAACTCGAGCCGTTGCGCGGGCGGAAGGTCCGCGCACCTGATCTGCAATGCCCGGAGCCGGGCAGCCGCGCCCTCGGCCCAGATCGCCTCATCTGTCATCCACGCGTCCATGCTACAGAGGCAAGCTCAGTTTGCCATCGCCCCAACCCGAACTGGAGGCGACAGGCACGGATCCACCTGAAGTTGCGGCTAACGATCTCGTGCCACGCTGGTTGCTCACCATATCGGGTGTAAACAAAGTCCACCGCACGAACTTACTGCGGCCGCAACTGGAAAAGTCGGAATGAAGATCCCTGAATGGAGTTAGTCCACCGGTTGGTCACTCCCGGAGCACCGGTCTTGAGGATGGACCAAGACGCCAAAGGCGGTATGCCAGAGGAGCAGTCGGCCGCGCACAGTTGAAGATTCCCATACCACACCAGCACGACATTGGTATCTATCAAGCTGATGGATAGTAATCCCGAGCATCCCTCAATCGTCAGGCTCACCGCCGTGCGGCTTCCGCTGGCACACCCACCCAAACCGATTGCTTGGGCATAGAAGGTATCTACTCCTACAGCAGTGTTCGTTGGGGTGTAGCTGGAGCCGTTTCCTAAGAAGTTCCCGCCGGCAAGCGAGTCGTGCCACTCTACCGAGACCCCTGATGGGACACTGACGGAAAGAGGCGGGTTAGCGATTCCAACGCAATTGGTGACGTCGCCCAAGGAGATCGGTGCCGTCGGCCGCGGATTCACCGTCACCGTGAACGTGCTCGGCGTCCCCACGCACCCGTTGGCCGTCGGCGTCACCGTCACCACCGCCGTCACCGGCGCGCTGCCGCCATTGGCCGCCGTGAAGGTCGGAATGTCCCCCGTCCCACTGGTCCCAAAGCCCACGTTCGTCGTGCTGCTCCAGCTATAAGTCGTCCCCGCCACCGGCCCGCTG
>CAINDV010001203.1 GCA_903847485.1 uncultured Verrucomicrobiota bacterium | reverse complement strand
CGCAACCGTACGACCAGAGCGCGGCTATTTGGACACAAAGTACGATGAGAGCATGGGCGGAACCTAAGAATCTCTACAACGGCACTTCGGCCGCTCTTACGACCGCAAAAAAGTTCGTAACAGTAAAGGAAGTGCATGACGCCCCGGTCGGGGTCGTTCATGTCGGTCTTCCGCTTGAGGCCGTCGTAGGCGAAGGTCTTGACGTTGTTCTGGGAGTCGGTGATGTGGGTAAGCTGGTCGTTGAGGTCGTATTCGTACCGGGTGGTCCAGGTGCGGAGCGCGCCGGCGGGTGTGCCGTCGTCGTTGAGGCGGGAGGTTTCGTCCACCTGGACGAGGCGGCCGAGACCGTCGTTGTAGTGGACCATCGGGGTGTCGTGGTAGGGCGAGGTGGGGTCGGTGTCGTTCTCGTCTAAGGAGCGGGTGAGAAGCGGCTCGTAACCGGTGCGGCGGAAAGTGCTGTCGGGATTGGTGACTTGCGTGGGGCGCAAAGTGGAGTCGAAGTCAGTGCGGGTGGCGTAGGCGGAGACGAGGTCGAGGGTGACGAGCGAGTTGCTGAGGGCGAAGGAACCAGTCCAACCGGGGGCTTCGATGTTCTCGAAGGCAAGTTGGTCGTCCAACGAACCACCGAGGAGCGAGAAGAAGGGATTGAGGGCGCGGGCAGGCTTCTGGCGGGCGTTGAACTGGGTGGCTTCCGTGACGACGACTCGTGGAGATGTGCTGCCGGGAGCGGGTTCGGCTTCCTGCTTGGTCAGGAGCTTGCGGCCAAGGCCATCCACGAACTGGCGGGAACGCAGGTACATTGCGGAACGCGGAGTGCGGAGTGCGGATTGGTCGAGTTGGCGGGTTTCGATGAAGTTGACGAGCCCGGTGGCGGCGAAAGGCACAGCGAGGGCGTAGTCGTATTCGACAGTTGGGTAGGCGGGCGTATCGCCCGGCTTCACGATGCTGGTGAGGCGGGCGAAGGTGTCATAGGCGTAGGTGGTGCTGTTTGCGTTGAAATCCGTGGAACTGGTGACCGTGTCGAAGGCTTCGTCGTAGCTGGCTTGGAAGAGCAACGGAGCCTTGCCGCCGCCGAGGTGAATGGTCTCGGTGATTGGGAACGTGTGGAACCGGGTGTCGTAGGCGATCTCACGGGCGTGGCCAGCGGCGACGCTCGCCGCATTCGCCAGCGGGTCGAGGATGGTGGTGGGGTTGCCGTGCGAGTCGTATTTCGTGCGCGTGGATTGGATGAAGGCGCCAGCGTTGGCGGGGGCTTTCCACTCGCGCTTCATCGTCAGGTTGCCGATGGTGACCAAGCCCCAGTTGTTCCCGGAGAAGGTCTCATCGTCGTAGAAGAACTCCGCGCGGGAGATCACGACGCCGTTCTCGTCCTTCGTCTCCTGCCGTGCGGGCGTGCGGAGAATCCAGGCGTTGGTGTTTATGACGTATTCCGTGGTGGTGATACGCTCATCGTTGGCGGCTGAGCGGTTGCCGCTTTCCACAATGCCGTAATCCGCTTGCCGGGTCTGGTTGCCATAGAGGTCAAAGTCCATTTCCGACTCCAACCGCCGCTCGGTTCCCTGACCGAGATCCTTCACCAGATTCGTCCGACCCAACGGGTGCGCGTAATGCACCGCGACCCCATTCGTACCGGTGTAGAGCGTCACTGGCGGCAGGGTCCAGGAACTGGATTCGTCCGTGAACGCCAGACCATCCTCCCGCTCGGCCGTCAGGCGAAGGAGCCGGCCTTTCATCACCTCGAAGTCGCGCCCCGTGTCAAAGTGCGACCGTGTCACCAGCGTCGGCGCGGTCACGTCGCCAAAATCCACCTGTTCCACGCGGGCAAAGCCCCGGAATTGCTTTTCCACAGGGTCATAGTAGCCATCGTGGTAGCGGAATTGGCTGACGTATTGGTGCCCCAGCGAGTCGAGGTTGGTCACACTGGCCACCACGCTGACGGGAAACGGCATTACGTCGGGCCACGCGTGCCCAGCAGCGGCGTCTTCCAAGGCGAACCTAGTGGAGGGAGCATAGCCAATCAGCGTCACGCGGCCGATGCCGTTGGTGATGGAGGTCAGAACATTCGGCGTGAGGGCCACGCCCAGCAACTCGCCCAGATCAACGGCTTGGAGTCTCGGGCTGGAATCCTGATCGGAGAAAACCAAGTCCGTGGTTCCGTTGCCGTTGATGTCCGCCCAACGGGTCGTGGCGGTCATCCCGAACGGGGTGGG
>CAINDV010001202.1 GCA_903847485.1 uncultured Verrucomicrobiota bacterium | reverse complement strand
GTGGTTTCCCCAGCGCCTTACAAACAACTCTGCGGTGGCAACCCCAAGCCCTTGGGGTAGGTTGAGTCAATTAGCGAGCCCAGATCTATTTTTGGCCCTCGCCAGCTATGCCTCCAACGCAGATCCCTTCGCGGCGAACATCACGAGCCTGATTGAGCCTTCGAAGTTCGCCACGCCGGGACTTGGCCGAACGGCGGCAGGAAACCTGATTTGCGCTCGTTGGCTCAACGCGCGGGAACTTCCTCCATTGGAAAGAGCATCCGCTCGCGACTGGCGGCGAAGTCTTGGGCGGGAAAGTGCTTCAGCGCAGCGGTGAACTGCGGATCCTGATAGACGCGGTTGGCGCGGAGCAGCACGACGGCCAGGGCGGCCCGGCCCGGCGGCTTGATCTGCTGGTAAGTCCACGGCTTGGCTGGGTCGGCATAGGGCGCCATGAACTCCAGCGCCCGGCGAAAGCTGCGTCCATCGGCGGTCTGGAAATGCCACAAATCCACGCCGGCACTCGCGCCGAGACTGGCGAGGTCGAGCAGCGCGCAGAGGTTAAAGACGCTGTAGCCGAAGGAAGTCGTGCGGGCCAGTTCGCGTGGCATGCGGCCGTCTGGCTCGATCTGCTTGGCGAGCCGCTCCGGTTTCGCAGTTTCCAGGACTTGCCACGCGAGATTCGTTTTCCCGACGAACAGCGCCAGCGCGGCGACCTGCGTGTCGTAATAAATGCCGTGGTTATTTGCTGCCCGCTTCTCTTCCAGCCCGATCTTGCTGGTAGTGAGCCAGGTCAAATAGGCGTCGAGCCACGCGCTCATGCCGGCCTGGTCTTTAGTGGTCCAAGCGGGCGAACCGGCGAGCAAGCCGAGCGCGTCCACCAGCTTCACGAGATGGCGGCTGCCGATGATGCCCGCACCACGGCCATCGTTCTCACCGGCGACAGCTTGACCGAAATTCAGGTTCGGATTCATGCGCGTGGCTGGGTCGAGATACCAGACGCGCAACAATCGGGCGGCCTGTTCGGCGTAAGTTTCCTTGCCGGTGAAGTAGTAAGCCAGCCCCAATGTTTGCACCGTGGAACTGACGGTCCCGAAACCGCCCGCGTCAGAATCCTGACTCGCGCCGGGGTTGCGCTCGCCGTCCTTGCGGATGTAAGGCAAACCGTTCGAGGTGTTCGGATTCGGCCACCAATAAGGGGCGAAACTGACAAAGTCATGCTTGTCGCCGCTGGGCGGGAGGCGCTTCTTGTCCATGACCGACGGCGGCGTGAGCTTCAACGCCTGGTCAGCGTCAGCGAGCAGGGTGTGAAAGGCGGACTGCCAGTCGGCGTCGCCGTGCGCAAACTTCGCCTTGGCGTCCGCGAGCGCCTGCGAACTGGCGCAAAAGACGCGGGGCTGGGCGGCGCGGGCATTGGAGCCAAGCAGCAGCAGGGCGAAGAGGAAGCACGAATGACGAATGACGAATGACGAATGAAATCCGAAGTCCGAAGTCCGAAGTCCGAAGTTCACCGTACGGGGCGGAGTGATAACTCGTTTTCGGTTTTCGGATTTCACGGAGCTTTGAGCACCACCGTTACCAAGCACTCCACCGGCACCGATCTGTGGTCGCCAGAAATCGTTTGCCCGTGGTATTGCGTGACGCTCGTGACGGATTGCCGGGCGCGCACGTTTTGGACCTGGACTTCGATCCGGCGGCCGCCGGATCTGACCGGCTCTGAGATGGCTTGGGCACGCATTGTTTACGGCTTCATAATGGAAGCGGATTCAATGTAATTCAGCGCGCGTTAATAATCACGGATCTGGCAACCGGGCGGCTGGCCAGACGGTCGGGGTTATCACTGCGGCGACCGACTTACAAAGCGAACCGGCCATTCCCGCTGGCTTGCGCGAATGGCCGTTGGGGGCTGCTTGGAAGGGGAGCTAGATCGCCCAACCGGCCCGGTTCTGGCGCTTCACATATTGCGCGGCTTCGGGTGCGTTAGTCGCCCGCATCTTGGGGCCATCCCATTCGAGCTTCTTGCCAGTGCGCAAACCAACGCAACCCAGAAGGATGATCTCCGTGAGATAGGCGGCGATATCGAAGTTGGAGTAACACAACTCGGGCTTGTTTTCCTTGATCGCGCCAATCCACTCGAGGTGGTGGCGCAAGTCACCATCGCCCTGGTAACGGTTGCAGGGAATAGTTTGCGGGATGGCCTGGGCCGCCGGATGCGTCTTGGCGGAGACAAACTCCTTCTCGCCCTTCAGTTTCACGAAAAACTGAGCGCCGTAGTCATCTGGAGAGAAGACCTTGCCCTGGTCACCGATGAGCAAACAGCCGCTGCCCGGCACCTCGCCGCGCATGGCTTCCACGTCAGCCGTCGCTTCCTTGGGTGGCTTGTTACTACCGTCATGGCGATAAGGATTATTGGCCTGCGGTTTGCCCCCATCGAACCACCAGAAGGTGAGCGGCACCAAACCTTCGCGGGCCGGAAATTGAAAACGAATCTTCGACGCCAGCGGATAGGATTCGGTGTTGATGCCGGAAGACGTGGCGTCGATTTCCGTGGGATAACCGAGTTTAAGGGCCCGGAAAGGCATGTTCGCCGTGTGGCAGGCCATGTCGCCCAACGCACCCGTTCCAAAGTCCAGCCACCCGCGCCAATTAAAATCGTGGTAGGCGCGATTCCCCTTGTAAGGTCGCATCGGTGCCGGACCGATCCATTGATCCCAGTCCATCGCCGCAGGAACCGGGTCGGAACCTTCCGGGCGCCCCATCCCCTGAGGCCAAACCGGACGGTTGCTCCAAACATATACCTCACGCACCGGGCCAATCAAGCTGGCTTGGATACATTCCACCGCGCGCCGCAATCCGTCTTCCGCGCTGCCTTGGTTTCCCATCTGAGTGATGAGCTTCCGCTCCTTGGCCAGCGTGCGCAGCAAGCGTGCCTCCTCGACAGTCTGCACCAATGGCTTTTGGCAATAGACATGTTTCCCGAGTTTCATCGCGGCCCCCGCCACCATCGCGTGATTATGATCAGGCGTGGAAACGGTGACAGCGTCAATGGACTTCCCCATCTCCTCGAACATCTTGCGATAGTCCCGGTAGAATTTTGCGCTGGGATACTTCTTGAGCTGCCCCGCACAATGATCTTTATCCGTGTCACAGAGAGCCACGATGTTCTCACTGGCACAATGATCGGTATCGCTGGAACCCTTCCCGGCCGCGCCGACGGAGGCGATGTTCAGTTTACTGTTGAGGTTCTGGGCGCGCGTGAGGAACGGGCCGGTGGCCGCAACAGTGCCGATGGCAATCGCGGCGGTTCGCAAAAAATCGCGGCGGTTAAGGCCGCTGAAAGGAGGGCAAGTTGAATTCATGGGATTGTGACTACGCGAAGTGCGGGGGTATTCACAAGCAATTTATGACAGTTGACAAAAAAGCCGCAGAAGGATCTGCGGCTTAGTTGAAATGAAATGGCGGCAACCTACTCTCGCGCAAGCTATACATGCACTACCATCGGCAAGGCGTCGTTTGACGGCCGTGTTCGGAATGGGAACGGGTCGGACCAACGCTTTATAACCACCATAAAATTTGAAAGAGCAACCCATCGGGGGTTCTCTGAAAACTACACACAAACCTCAGGACAATTCGCGAGCTTATCTGTCTTTCATCCGGCAAAGGATGAAAATTACGATCAAGCCGCACGACCGATTAGTATTAGTCGGCTAAAAGCCTTACGGCTCGTACACGTCTAACCTATCAACCCGGTAGTCTACCGGGGGTCTTTAGGGACTTGCGTCCGGGAGACCGTATCTTGGGACGAGCTTGGCACTTAGATGCTTTCAGCGCTTATCTCTTCCGCACATGGCTACGCAGCGATGCCCCAGAGTACCCCGTGCTCTGTCCATTATTGGGATATGTACAGTAGTTTCGGTTAGTCCTTTATTAACTTTGTGTTCATGACTAATACCATTGGG
>CAINDV010001201.1 GCA_903847485.1 uncultured Verrucomicrobiota bacterium | reverse complement strand
GGCTAATATGAAGTTAGTCACGCAACTCATTGAGCGTTGTCCCGATGTTCGACTCCTGACCGCGGTGAACGGTGATCTTGGCATCGAGATTGCCCGCGCCACCCAGCCGACGGTCATCCTGATGGATATCAACCTGCCTGGCATCAGCGGCCTCGAAGCATTGAAAATCCTGCGCTCGGATCCGATCACGGCGCACATTCCAGTTATTGCCCTCAGCGCCAATGCCATGGTTTGCGACATCACGCTGGGCTTGAAGGCTGGTTTCTTTCACTATCTCACCAAACCCATCAAAATCTCAGAGTTTATGGCAACTCTGGCAGCGGCATTAAAATCTGCCGCAGATAACAAGCTATGACTACCTGCAAACAAGCAAAGGTGCCGAACATCCTGATCGTGGACGACACGCCCGCCAATCTGCTATTGATGACGCGAATGTTAACGGAACGGGGTTACAGAACCCAGACGGTCCTCAGCGGCAAGCTGGCGCTCCAGGCCGCCATCACGCAACCGCCCGACCTGATCCTGCTCGACATCACCATGCCCGAAATGAACGGCTATGAAGTCTGCGAGCAACTCAAGGCCGAAACTGCGCTGAAAGAGATCCCCGTCATTTTCATCAGCGCGCTGCATGAAACAATGGACAAAGTGAAAGCGTTCCGGGTTGGAGGGGTGGATTATGTGACAAAGCCGTTCCAGTTTGAAGAAGTGTATGCCCGCATCCAAACGCATCTGCAATTGCGCCGGCTGGAGAAGCTTCGTGACGACCTGACCCACATGATCGTTCACGATCTGCGAAACCCGCTAACCGTTATCTGCGGATTCTTGGAGACTCTGGATGGCGGCGAAGCCAAGAAGCTCGGCAATAGCACCCAAAGACTCGTCGCGCTCGCGCGCCGCAGCGCCGTGGAGTTGACCACCATGATCGGTTCACTCCTTGATGTCAGCAAAATGGAGGCAGGTGAGATGAAACTACAACGCGAACCGTGTGACTTTAATGCACTCCTCCACGCCGTGTTGGTCACGACGCAAGCCTTGTCTGGCAACTGCACGCTGACGCTGGCAATGCCGGAAACGCCTCTCACCGTCATGGCTGACGTCGCTTTGATTCGGCGGGTGCTCCAGAACTTACTCAGCAACGCTCTCAAGTACACCCCAGACAGCGGCAACGTCCGCATTGTTGTCACCCCATTCGAGAGCGAAATCCGCATTGCTGTCACCGATACTGGGCGCGGCATTGCGCCCCAATATCACCAGCACATTTTCGAGAAGTTCGGCCAGGTCGAAGACCGTAAAAACCACCTGGGCACGGGCTTGGGATTAACCTTCTGCAAACTGGCGGTCGAAGCCCACGGTGGTCGCATTGGTGTCGAAAGCGAAGTGGGCAAAGGCAGCACCTTCTGGTTCGCGCTGCCCTTGCAAAACGATAGTCTAAGCGAGTGCTAAGAGCGTGTTTGGAAGGTCGCCCAATGGACTAGGAACGTGCTACGTGCCACGTGTCCCCCGCGCTGGCGCAGGGAGAACGGTTGGAGTTATGAAAGTCGCCGGTGGGGTTTCACCCCATAGCGCCAAGCCGGTTTTCCGGTTCTACTGCCACGTCATGAACAGCAGACCACTCGTCCACAATGGAAAGCCAGACAGCGCACAGCCGCCGCTGGCAGGTCGGCGGCACACATTCAAACCTTGAAAGGAAAAGTATGTTAGGAACTGTCTTGGTAGTTTTGCTCATTCTGATGCTGCTCGGCGCGCTCCCTACTTGGCCACACAGCCGGAATTGGGGTTATGGTCCGACCGGCGGACTGGGCTTGGTTCTGACCATTTTGGTTGTGCTGGTCTTGCTCGGAAGAATTTGAGCGGAAGACGGTAACTCTACGCGTCTCGGATCCTCTCGACAATGGGGTGCTTGGGGCATGGGCGCTGTGGGTGTTGGCCGCGGCGGCTTCCGGTGTGCCAATTGGGAAGCGCGAAGGTGGCACCTACCCGGCGGCGGGCAATCTTGAATTTCTTTATGCTTACGATGCGAAGAGCTTTACTCCTCATAGTCAGTTTCGTGCTTGGTGGCGATTCCATCGCCTTGGCACAGGTTGACCCTTATCCGCGCAGCTTGCTTCAACTTGGCTACGACCAGTCCCTGTCTGGCCAAGGCCCCCGAGCGCTCTACTCTTACTATTACTACAACAATCCCGAATTCCTGCGCACCAACGTGGCGCTCCGTCTGGCCGTGGCTCCGGTTTATCTCTATGGTGAGCTTGGTTTCCGGCAAGTGCTGCCGCGCACCGATGTCGGCATCGGCCTAAGCGGTGGCGCTTTCGGCGAGAATTACTACGAAATCAACCAAGGCCACTACGTTAAGGGCCAAAGTTTCAATGGTAGTGGAGGCGGCACTTCGCTTAACCTCTACCATTTGGTCAACCCTGGTCAACGCATCCCGCTCAACGTCATCGTGCAAGGTGGCCCCAATTATACGGCGTATTCGACAACGCGTAATACCGATGACAGATTCCAACTTCCCGATAGTGGCGCCAGCACCTTCGCTCGCGCGGGCTTGCGTCTCGCGGGCATGGAGCCGATGCTCTACAACGATTTGGCGATGGAAGTGTCCATCTGGTATGAGCGCCAGTGGCGATTCAACAATGGCACTTACGGCTTTGTAGGGGATCGGCAGGTGCAGCCCATGACGGATCTTTACTGGCTCTATGCCGGCTTGAGCTACGCGTGGACCAACACCGGAAACCAGTTCACATTTGCGCTGACGGCGGGCGGCTCCGACGATGCGGATCGTTTTAGCGCCTACCGACTGGGCGGAGTGCTGCCGCTGGCCGCTGAGTTTCCGTTGACGCTGCCCGGGTATTACTATCAGGAGATTTCTGCGCGAGGGTTTGTGCATCTCAGCGCCAGTTACGTCGCGCCGCTATCTGCGGATCATCGCTGGCAGCTTCGCTTGGGTGCCGCCAGCGCGTATGTGGATTATCTGCCCGGGTTCGAGCAGCCCAACCACTGGAATACGGGCGTTGGCCCTAGTCTCTCCTTTACTTCCCGGAGCGAGGTGTGGCGGGTGATCTTACGCTATGGCTACGGATTCAACGCCCGGCGCGACAACCATGAGGGCGCCAGCAGTATCGGCTTGTTGTATCAGTACAACTTCGAGCGTAGAAAAGTTCGACGTGCAGCAGCCCAATAGAATTTCAGCCACGGATGAGTTAGGCGACGCGTCAGCCGGACTGGAAGCCGGCCAACGTGGTCTGTCCGCTGGCTGACGCCGCGCCATGAACTTGCACGAATACGAGACCAGCCAAGCACTTGCACCAGTCGTCCACGACTGGGGATCCCGAAACCGAGTCCAAACTCTCGTGCTGATCCTCGCCACCGCCTTCGGCATCTATCTGTGTTACCGGTTGGCCCTGCCATTCCTGCCCGCGCTCGCTTGGGCACTGGCGCTGGCAGTCTTATTCGCTCCCTTCCATCGGTGGCTTGTGTCCAAACTGAAGCGCCCCAGCCTGGCGGCGGCGGTCGCGGTCTTGGTGGTGGCCTTGATGGTAGCCGTGCCGGTAACCTTTCTGGCGCAGCGACTCGTGACCGAGTCAGCGAAAGGCGCGGAGGTCATCAAGACAAAGGTTGAGTCTGGCGAATGGCGGCGGGCCATCCAAGCGCAACCCCGCCTCGCGCCGCTCGCCGACTGGATTGAGCGGAAGGTTGACTTGCCGGGGACCGTTAAGACTCTCGCCACCTGGCTGACCACGACTGCCGGCTCGATAGTCAAGGGATCCGTGGTCCAGGTGACCGAATTCTGCCTGATCTTCTATCTGCTTTTCTACTTCCTGCGCGACCGTTGCGTGGCGCTACAGTTGATCCGGTCTTTGTCGCCCCTCTCGGAAGCAGAAACGGAGCGGCTGTTTGCTCGTATCGCCGATACCATTCACGCCACCGTTGGCGGGACGCTGGCCGTCTCAGTCGCGCAAGGTCTGCTAGGAGGACTGATGTTTTGGTGGCTGGGTCTGCCGGCACCGTTGCTCTGGGGCGTGGTAATGGCTTTACTGGCCGTGTTGCCGGTGTTGGGCGCCTTTATCGTTTGGATTCCTGCGGCCCTCATTCTGGCGTTGGAAGGCAGTGGGGGGAAAGCCCTGATTCTTACCGTGTGGGGCCTGCTTGTCGTCGGCACAATCGACAACCTGCTTCGGCCTATCCTGGTCGGAAACCGGCTCAAACTTCACACCATCCTTGCCTTCATTTCTGTGGTCGGCGGCCTGATTCTGTTTGGCCCGTCCGGTCTCATCCTCGGTCCCGTGGCCCTGACAATCACCACGGTGCTACTGGAAACCTGGCGCACCCGAACCGTGGCTGAGGCGATGGCGCGCGTCGAGTCTGCTGCGGCTTCCAGATTTAACAATGACGGTGCCCCAAAAACTCCTCAGTCGGTTACATCTCTTCTTCACCCACCAGAATCATCCGAGGTTCCACCGGGAGACGTTGTTCGCGGCAAGCCGTCTTGCGCAACGCACCAATAAATCGCAGGCTTCAACCAGGATGATGGCACTATGAAACTGTCGCTGCGGAAGCTGTCGGTCTATGCGGGTCTTTGCCTTGGGGCGCTCGTCCTCGCGGCGGCGTTGCTCATCTTCGTCTTCGGTGCCGCGGTCCTCAACGGCTATGGCAGAGAGAAGCTAGAGCGAGCGTTTGCCCAAGCGCATCCCGGGTGCGCGCTACAAATCGGAGAACTAAATTACACGCCAGGAGCCAATCGCTTGGTCGCTCAATGGATTACACTGACTGCCACCAACACGACGCTCCAGACCGGTAGGATTTCGCTGACAGGTGTTTGTTGGGGGCGGTTTCTTTGGGGAACGGCGGCCCTGACTGATGGCCTCGCCCAGGCCAGTCTTGATGCGACGAATCTCAATCTGGAATTTCGCGAATCACTCTACGGCATCCGTTGCGCGCGGCTGCAAGCGTCGGTGCCGGGTTCGGAGTTGGTCGCCGAAGGGACGGAGCTTAGGCCGCTGGTCGGAGACGAAGCATTTTTCGCGGCGCACGATTTTAGAACGACGCGGTTTCATCTGATAGCCCCCGAATGCCGAGTCTTGGGCCTGGCGTATGACGAATTACTCCAGGGCAAGTCGTACCGAGCCAAGTTGGTCCATTTTTCTCGTCCCTTTTTCGATGCATTGGTCAATCGTGACAAGCCGGTAAAGCCGTTCGTAAAGAGTCCGCTGATGGTGCATGAGGCCCTGGCGGCAATCTGCCAACCGTTGCAGGTGGATAACCTCAGCATCACCAACGGAATCCTAACCTATTGCGAGCGGGTGGTCGCTGGAACCGACCCCGGCGTGCTGACGTTCGGGGACGTTAGCATATCCGTTGCGGGCCTCGCCAACCGAGGTGAACCTCCGGCCGCGATCCAGATCCGGGCGCAGGGCAACTTCATGAACGCAGGAGTGCTCAAGGTGCTGATGACGATTCCGGTCTTCTCACGAGACCTCTCGCTGCACTATTCGGGTTCGCTCAGCGCGATGGATCTGCGCGGCTTGAATGCGTTCCTTGATATTGCAGAGCACACCCGGATCAAGTCCGGACGTGTGCAAGAGGCGACATTCGACATTGATGTGACCGCCGGCCAGGCTCGTGGCCGTGTGCGCGCTATCTACAAGGATTTGGTGATCGCTATACTTGACCAGCAAACCGGCACTGAAAAGGGATTAGGCAATCGCGTCGCCTCGTTCCTAGCGAACGTGTTCAAAATCCGGAATGCTAACGCTCCGGATACTGCGGGCTTGATGAAGGAGGGAGAGGTAAAGGACACACGAAGACCCGAAGACGCCTTTCTGGAATTTGTTTGGTCCGCGCTGCGAAGTGGTGTCCTGGATGTCATCAGCCTGTGAAAATGGATGCCGACCCTGTGCGACGGAATTCATCTCTCGGCTGTGTCCGTTTTGGGAGAGCAGCGGTTCCTATAGTCCACGGTAGGGTTATACCCCATAGCTGGAAGCCGGCCCATCGCATAGCGTATCAGCATGACGGTGAACACATTGCCAGCAAGGTCGAAAGCCCCAATATGCCTTAAGCATTCTCGGTGGTTCTTACTGGTGGCATTTGGATTGGCGTCGGCTCCCTGCGGAAGCTTGGAGTTAGCGCGACTCGCAAGGCGCTCGCACCGAGTTGGGAGGACAACGCGACGAAGGTCAGGCGTTGGGTCCAGAACTCGGCGGGAGAGTTGCTTCTGCTCAGTCGAATCGGAGAGCAGTTTTGTGTTGGCTGTAAAAGGAAACTACGGCGGAGAAGATACGGCGCTCTTGGAGAAGCGAAGGCTTTCGTGAGCAAGAACCGGTTCGCCCCAGCGACGCGCAACCGCAAGACAATCCGCAAAGCGCAAAACAACCAAGTGCAGGACTCGTTACGAAAATGAAGAACTCAAACAAACCGGCTGTGGCCCAAAGCAAAACTGCCGCGCCAACCGTGCGCCCGAAGATTCAGAAGATTTTGGCCGCGACCGACTTTTCCGACGGGTCCCTGCCGGCGGTGCGCTATGCGCTGGCCCTGGGCGGGAAGATCGGCGCGTCTGTGACTTTGTTGCATGTGATCGAGCTTGCCCCGTCACTGTCTGGCATGGAATCGGTGGTGCTGGCCAGCACGGATGCCGAAGCCGGCGTGCCAGTGCATACGCAACTTGAAGCACTCGTGCAGCGGGAGGCCAAGAGCGATGGGAAAGTCGCGAGCGTTGTCCGGACGGGCAAGCCCTTCCATGAAATCGCTCTCGCCGCCAGCGAACGTGCAGTGGACCTGGTTGTCATCGCCACCCACGGTTACACCGGGGCCAAGCGCGTCCTACTGGGGAGCACCGCCGAACGAGTCGTGCGCCACGCCCCTTGTCCGGTGCTTACCATCCCCAGTCGTGCGGGGGCGAATCGGACTGGCAAGACGTTTCCATTCAAGCTCAAGAAGATTCTTGTTCCCAATGATTTCTCAGACATCTCGAAAGACGCCTTGCCCTGGGCCACATTTCTGGCGGCGCAGTTCGGTGCCGAACTTGTCTTGCTCCACATCGTAGAAGAGTTCCCCATCGACTATCTCTTGGGTCGCGAACTGGCTAACCGCACGGTCGAGCCGCTAATGAAACAGGCAGAGGCAGGCTTGGCGCAAATGGCGGTAAGTCTGAGTAAATCAACGGGGATGAACGTGTCTGCGATCGTCCGCAGCGGCAGGCCTTTCGAAGCAATTAGCCGTGCGGCCAAGGCGCTGGGTGCGGACTTGATCGTCCTGACCACGCACGGTTATACGGGGCTGAAGCACGTCTGGCTGGGCAGCACGGCCGAGCGCGTCGTTCGTCACGCGCATTGTCCCGTGCTGGTCGTGCGGGAACTGAACCGAAAGACCCTGTGAGACTAGTGCGTGGGAGAAACTTCACCCGATGGAAGAGCTGAAAGACAAAGCTTGGCATCAGTTGTCGGCCGAGGAAGTCATGCAGATCCTCGGTGTTAGTCTGTCCGTTGGTCTATCGGTGGAGGATCTCCGCCACCGCCAGAAAGAATTCGGCCCGAACCGCGTCACCGCGCGGCGCGGCACGCCGGCATGGCTCAAGTTTCTCCGGCAGTTCAACCAACCGCTCGTTTACATCCTGCTCCTGGCGGTCGGAGTCACAGCATTTCTCGGAGAATGGTTGGATTCGTCGGTCATCTTCGGTGTCGTGTTCATCAACGCCATCGTCGGTTTTCTCCAGGAGGCCAAGGCCGAGAAAGCCATCGAGGCGCTTGCCAAAATGGTGGCCACCGAAACCTCCGTGCGCCGAGACGGGCGCAAACTCCGCGTCCAGTCCGAGGAACTTGTGCCGGGCGACGTGGTGCTCCTGCAATCCGGCGACAAAGTCCCCGCCGACCTGCGGCTCATCCATGTTCACAACCTCCATGCCGATGAATCCGCATTGACCGGCGAATC
>CAINDV010001200.1 GCA_903847485.1 uncultured Verrucomicrobiota bacterium | reverse complement strand
GGACCGGCTGGTCCTGGGGGGCGGTCACATCTGAAACCTGGGGCTGCCGGCACCCCAAAAACGCCGGTCTACTTCGGAATTCGGGTTAACACCATCAGTCGAGGCGCGTCTGGTGTCGTCTGGCAGGAGCGAGGCGGATCGTTGAGCAGGACTTCCATGAGCCGGCGGCCATCTTGCAGCAGGGTGGTGTGCAGAACCGTTGCCACCCAATCGCTCGCGGGCCAGCCTTCGGTAGCCAGCCGCATCCGCTGGCAGGCCGAGGTTAAGGAGGCCTGGACTTCCGAAGCGACGGCCGCCGCCACGAGTTGGCATTTTGTTCTGAGTTGGTTGCGTTTTCGGCACGCCGGCGCGTCAACTGCACGGTCAGGGCGATGTATTCCTGGGCCAGGGCTTCGAATCGCTGGCGATTGGTGAGGGCGGTCTGCAACGCCGGGGCCTCGGCAGCAGGGATCCGCTGGCTCAGGTTCTTGCCCTGTTCCCAGACCTGGTGCTTGTAGTAGGGGCCGGTGGTGCCCCCGCCTTGGGCCGGCCGGCGTTCGGCGTGGAGGGATCCGTATTCCATGGTGTCGATCTGGGCCATCTGCTGAAGGATTTGGTCGCGCTCGGCTTGGAGTGATTTCATGGCCGCAAGTATGGATAGTGGCTAGACACATTCAGCCAAAAAAACCTTCTCGATAAGGTCAGATTCGCATCACGCCCCCCGGTGTCAGGGCTTCTGTTTTGAGTCGTGCATTGAGGATGTGGGATAGACATTGGCCGGGGCGGGAATGGAGTTCTTCGAGAATCTCGGGACAGGGGCCGGTCGGGAATTGCTGGGCTTGGCGGTGCATGAACGGGAGCGGTCCTCCCCCGTCACCGCGCCGAGTCGCTAGTGGTTGCGGATCGGCGGGCAGCAGACGTGCGGCATATTCGAGGCGAGTCGCATGTTGCACGCGGAGGACCGGGGCGGCGGGTTACGGATGGTAAGTCCCCGGAACTGGCAGACGGCAACGGTGTCTGCCCTATGGGGAGTTGGGGCCGATAAGCCAGCGCCGCAGTTCGGCTTCCCGCTGCAACTGGCGGGCGCAGGCGTCCGTTTCCTGGCGGTGCGTGGCACCGTAGCGCAGCAGGCGCAAGCACCGTCCTGTCAGATCCAGAGCGCGGGTCAGATAGCAGGTGTACCGGCGGTGACCGGTCAGCGGAAGGGAGTGGAATTGAGCCATGTAAATGGTCATGTGCTCGCGAGAGGGAAACGCCGTGCGCACGAGGAACTTCAACTTCCCCGCGAACGAGACGGTCGTGGTGCCTTGCACCAAAACGCGGAAGCGCGGCCAGTCCAATTCGTTTCCTGTGCCGGTGGGTTCCGCCTCGATAAACGAAGCCTGCTCGCACGCCAAAGCATAACCTTGCCCGTCGAAGTTATCCGGACGCAGAGCCTCCAAAGCGGTGGGAGGCACCTCGGCTTGCACCAGCTCACAGGCCAAGCGCAACGCCACATAGACTCCCTTGCCAGCCCGCCACCCGACTGCGCGCCCCTTAATCGCTGCCCAGTCCAACTCAGCCCGGTGGTGGCGCAAGACGGCTGCGAGATCACAGAACGTGCGAAATCCATGGCAGAACGGAACCGGAAGATGACCGGCCGCATGGGTGCAAAGGTGGAGCAACAAATCATCGGGAGCCAGGACATGGGTTTCGACTCCAGCTATGGTGGCCGGGCGCAGGCGAACGAGGATTCCCGCCATGTCTATCTGGAACGGCAAAGTGGGCGCGGCAAGGGTCCAGTGAAGCTCGATTCGCGGATGCGGCGGTTTGGAGAATGGCACCAAGTGTTGGGAGGCTCGACACTGTGTCTCAATGTCCTGCCAGCGGTTTGTGGCATAACCCAGCCCGCATAACACCGTGTCGGCCTTCGCCAGGTCCTCCTTGGGCACGAGCAGGTCCATATCGGCCATAGGGCGAAGGCCAATGTGAGGGTAAATGAGCGCGGCGAGGTGGGCACCTTTGAGCACGGCGACGCGGATGCCGTTTTGTTGGAGGGTCGTGACCGCTTGGGCAAGGTCATGGTAAAGCAGCGCGTTCCGCGTAGCGTTCATGAGAAACGCTTCGCGCAAGGTCTGCATGACCCCGTCGGGCACCGGTAGCAGAGAAGCGCCTGTGCTGAGCCGATCGTAAAGCAGCGGGCCGACGCCATGCCTGGCCGACACTTGGACGAGTTCCCGCCAGTCCGTGGCGGAAAGCTGTGCCAGCCGAGCGATCGGCGCCGGGTCAGTCACGCGTGACAGACAATCCAGCAACAACTGATGAATGGGAGAGGCGGTGGGCAAGGGAGAGGGCGGAGCCGTGGCAAGCCACGGAAGGCGGAGGAGTCGAGGACGGCGGCGGGAAAGAGGAGAGCGGTTCATCGGCCCAAGGTTTACCACGCCGGGCGGTCGTAAAGCAGAGGGTCGCTACTTCACCCAAAGTCCGAACTGCGAAACCAGAAAGAAGAGAGAGACAAAAAAGGGCGGCTGTGAAGCCGCCCAAAATGCCAGACAGAGAAAGGGATTTCAAAACTGTAGGAGACGACGCGGTGCATCCCCAAGTTGTCGGTTCCTTCGGGGGACGCCGGGTGAGGGCACCCGGCCTATAAGAGGGTGTTGCGAAAGTTTTTGTAACCATCACTGGGGCAGTCGAATACGACCCAAATGCCTGGGTTTGGCATTGTCGCTGACGAGTTAGCATTCCTGCGCTAGGCTGGGACCATGAATTCCGACCTTCCGGCGACCGGCACGGCGGCCTTGCTTGAACTGCTGAACCCGTTCGTGCCCGACGATTTCATCGATGGATGTTGG
>CAINDV010001199.1 GCA_903847485.1 uncultured Verrucomicrobiota bacterium | reverse complement strand
TAGGGAAGGAATGGATGTACCCCGCAAGGACATTCCTTCCTTACGGGGCTTGGGGAGTCTCAGGGCTGGACGTGGTTATGAACATGGTGCTCCTAAGGAGCTGGCACTGGGCAGTGCGCATCCGGTCATTCCTTAATTCAACGGTATCCGTGTAGCTAACCCGTCTAGCCCGGCGCGCGCGCGACGGGTAGAATGCGAGGATGTCAGGATTACTTGGCTTGCGCGGCTTTCCACGCCGTGGGCGTCAACTCGCCCACCCGGCTGATGGGCCACGCTCCGAGTCTCGGAAGGATGTCCCGGAGATAGGCTCTGAGATTGATATCCAAGCGCCGGCAAGTTTCCACGAGCGACGCGATGGCAGCGAGCTTCGGTCCGGCTTCCGGGCGGCCGACATGCAACCAATTTTTGCGCCCGAGTGCCAGCGGACGCATCGACCCTTCGCACCAGTTATTGTCGATTTCGATCACGCCATCGCGCACATACTCTTCCCATCGGCTCCACTGTCCCAGGGCATAATCGCAAGCCTGAGCCAACTTGCCCCCCGGCGGGATTTGCTGGCGGACAGCCACCAGACGGGTTTTCAGCGCGGTCAGGATCGGCCCACTCTAGGCCTGGCGCAGCGCCTGGCAGGCCTCCGGGTTGAGCCGCCCTTCGCGGGCTTCCTTTTCCACGGCATACAGCTCGCCAAATGGGGCCAGGATTTCCGGGGCCAGCGGGTCCTGCGGTGCCACTTTGGCCGCGTCCACAAAGCCGCGGCGAATATGCGCCCCACAACCGACATAGACAATGCCTTCGCCCAATTCGGCGTAAGCGGGGTAGCCATCGCTTTGGAGTTTGCCCCGAAACCCCTTCAAAAACTCCCGCGGCCCCGCCCGCCCGCGCCCCATTTGAAATTCAAAGACCACGATGCCGCCCGGTCGGCTGAACTCCCACACAAACGCCCGGTGGTTGCGCCCGGTCTTTTCGCCCGTTTGACAGGGCATGGTAGTCTCGTCAGCCTGAATACAGCCCCCCGCCAGCAACTCCCGGCGCTGGGCTCCCACCACCGCGCCCAGCAAGCTGCCGGCGGCCAGCAGGGCGTCGTTGAGCGTCTTACGACTCAGTTCTATGCCAAAATCCTCCATCAGGGCGGCACATTGCCGATACACCGGAAGGGGCAGTTGATATTTGCGCACCAGCACTTCGATAATGAACTCGTTGGCCAGCTTGCCCTTGGGAACGATCTGCGCGGGAGCGGATGCCGTCACCACCCCTTGTTCCGCCTCACAATGCGAGCCGCGTTTCTCCCGTTTGATGACGCGCACCCAGAACTGGGCCGGTTCGCACGCCAGTTCTTCGCGCGTCTCGTAGCCAATGACCGGACGCTCCGCCCCGCACTTGGCGCACTGGCAATCCTCCGGGCTGCAGGGGAGGATCTCTTCCCGACGCTCCAGGTGCTCCGGCAGTGGATCGCGTCCCGGATGGTTGGAGCGGGGCTTGCGGGGCTGGGGCAGCGCCACGGGCTTTTGAGCTTTGGGCCGTTGGGCTTCCTGCTCGACCTCCCCCGCCATGAGACTGATTTCCTGGAGCAACAAAGGGATTTGGGCGGGGGAAAGCTTCTCGCTTTTAGGACCGAAGATCCGGAAGTTCAACAGCCGGATCTGCTCGTCCTTGAGCTGAATAATTTGGCGCAGGCGGGCGCTTTCAGACGCGGCTTCTTCCAGCGCTTGGCGCAGGTCGGAGGAGTTGGAATCGGGCGCAATCATTGAATGCGCCACACTTATACGTTGTATAATTGCAAGTGTCAATGCTTATTCTCACACTTGCGGCGAAATCGGCTATGGGACTTAGGCCGCTTTGCGCCACCAAGGCCGGGTGCGGGTCTTTCCCAGATCAATGCCGCTCAATAACAGCGTCAGTTCCTCGGCTAAAATCCTCAGCGCTCCAGGGGCGTCGGTCTTCGGCCAGGCAAAGCGGCCTTCGCCCAAGCGCTTGGCACAAACCCACGTTCCGCTGCCATCGAAATAGAGTAGCTTGATCCGGTTCCGTTTGCGATTAGAAAAAATGTAGAGGTGCCCGCTGAGCGGATCTTCTTGGAATTGGTGCGTGACCAAATCACCCAAGCCCTCAAAACTCTTGCGCAAGTCGGTGGCACCGGCAGCTAGATAAATCCGGGGCGCCGGACTCAACGGGATCATAAGGACCGGAGCAGTTGCAGCAACGTCGCGAGTTCCTCAGTCCGGAAGCCCGACCTGACTTCCAAATCGATGCCATCCCCCAGATGCAGCCGAGACACAGCCGGATCGGAAGTCAGCGTCAGCAAATTGGGGACTTGGACAAAGGCGGTAGCTCGGGTGGAGGCCCTGGCGTCAGCTTTGCTAAGCCAAAGCTGCGGGGCGGATACACTTATCCCGGCCTTACTGGCAAATTCCCGTTGGGTCAGTTGGCTGCGCCGGTAGGCGGTTAGAATCTGATCTCGTTGCGCCTGTGTCGGGCACTTGCGGACGGCTCGTGTGATCGGCATGCCACACTTTTGCAGAAAAACCGGACGCCCGACTAGCCGCCGTTCGTAACACGGATAC
>CAINDV010001198.1 GCA_903847485.1 uncultured Verrucomicrobiota bacterium | reverse complement strand
TGTAGAGCGCGCCATAGAGGCCGGGGTCGGGCATGAAGTAATCGCGCGTGTCCATCATACCGCCGGCGTAATGGCCCGCATCACCAGCCAGGCTGGAAGTTGCCGGTGCCAGGACGAGGACGAGCGCAGCGCGAAGGATGTATTTGTTCATGATGTGTCGGATCAATGGTTTATGGTCTATATCCGCTTGGACGACTAATCCATCTTCAATGAAGGCGCTTACGGTTTTTCCACCGTGATCGCCAGGGCTTCAGTGACGCGGATGACCACTTCCTGGCCGACTTTTCGCTGGGTTAGGTCCACGTCCTTGCGAACGACGACGATCCTGGTGGTGCCATCGGAGAATTGAAGCGAGACTTTGTGCCCCTGGAGATCAATCGCGGTGACCTTGGCGGTGATCTGCGTGGTTTCCGCCAGCACACCGCCCGGCTTCGCCCCTTTGGGTGCCAGCGCCACCACGGCGGCCACGCCCGTCTCCGCAGGCACTGCCTCGTCGGCCATCTGCACAACCAGCTCTTCCGCCACCGTCACTTTGAGTTGGTCGCCCACTCTGATCTGATCGAAGTTGATGACCTCCGGCCCGGCCTTCATGGTCTTCTTGATGCCGTCCGGGCTGACAAGCGTCAGCTTGCGGCTGGCCGGGTCAATCGCCGCCACGGTGGCGGTTACTTGCAGCGCCTCAATGGCGATCCCTCCAGGAACACCGTCAACGGAAGCCGCCGAGGCCGCTACGTTGGCGGACCACTTCCCCTCCACTGGAACCAGCGGAATAATCGTGGCGAGTTCCAGTCGCACGGCAAGATCGATACGGGATTCCACCTGCGCGAACCGCAGCGACTTGGCGGCCGGCAAGACTTTTCCGATTTTCTTGAGGTAGGCTGCCCGGATGGCCACCTGTTCCTTCTCCAGCGCCAGGAGTTCCGTGAGCATCGGCTTGGCGCGGTTGTCCGGGACATTCGGGTAGAGTCGGGCATACTCCAGGACCAGCTTCTTGACGCCGTCGCCCACCTTGTCCATCTCGGCCCGGTAACGGTGATAAAGCGGCCAGAACGCCTGGCCCTCGGCTTCGGTGAATTGCATGGTCTGGGCCACCGTCGCGTGCCGGTCGGCCTTGATGACGCTACGGGCGGCTTGGATGGCTGCCTCGTCACCCTGAGCGGAGGCGTGCCGGGGTAATCCCGCCAGGAGGGTTCCGGTTAATATCAGGACGGAGACTTTGTGGAGGTATTGCATAATCGTGATCGAATCTGTGTTTTGGTTTGGTTGAACTGCTTGCGGGTCACTGTGGCCTTGAAACGAGATGCCGGTCATCGTCTGCCGCCGTGCGAAGACCCGCCAGAGGAACTCCGACTGCCGGAACTGTAGCTGCTGGATCGGCTCCCCCCGGAGCTTTGCCATGACTGGGTGCTCTGGTGCTGCTGATTGCCCGACTCGCGGGCCTGGGACTGCGACTCCATGCTTTGCTTGTTCTGGCTCCAACTGCTCGAAGCGGACGAAGCGCTTTGCGAGGCGCTGCCGCTCGCGGATCTTTGTGCTTGCGCCGAGCTGGCTTGCGATTGGGCGGAAGCCGACTTGGTCTGCGCCTGGGACTGGGTGGAGGTGGCCTTGGTCTGCGCCTGGGATTGGGCAGAAGTGGCCTGCGTTTGCGCCTGAGACTGAGCGGAAGTGGACTTTGTCTGGGCCTGCGACTGGGCAGTGGTGGCTTGTGTCTGTGCTTGCGATTGTTTGGAACTGGCCTGGGTTTGGGCTTGCTGCTGGGGGCTTTGGGTACTTGTCCACCCGCTGCCCGAGTTTTGCGACCAGCTCCCGTCCGAGTCCTTCTTGTAAACGGTGTCCCCATTGCTGGCATACACATCGCCCGATGAGGACTTGGCCACCGCGCCCTGACTGTTCGCCGTGCTATACCCCGCCGCGCTCGCTCCTGAGCTCGTCTGCACGGCGCCGGCGCTGCCGTAGGCGCTGGAGCGCGAGCCACCATACGCGGCATTTCCGGTCGTGGGATTATAGGCGGCGCTGCGGCTGGCGGAGCCGTAGGCGGTGCTGACGGACTCACTGCCTGCCCGCGCGCCCGTGTAGGGGTTGTAAGCCGCGCTCTGACTGGCCGAACCGTAGGCGGTGTTCACCGATCGGCTCGCCGCCGAGGTGCCCGTATAGGGATTATAGGCCGCCGACTTCGT
>CAINDV010001197.1 GCA_903847485.1 uncultured Verrucomicrobiota bacterium | reverse complement strand
TGCGGGCTGAGCAAGTAACGGCGGTCGCCCAGCGGCACCGGCTGGCCGTCGCAGATGAGGTCGTAGGGGAGGCGACAGGCTTGGGCGCACTCGCCGCGATTGGCCGAGCGCCCGCCCAGCGATTCGCTGGTGAGGCATTGGCCGGAATAGGCCACGCACAACGCGCCGTGGACGAAAACTTCAAGGGGAAGTTTCAAGTTGGAAGTTTCAAGTTTCAAGTTGTCGCCGGCTTGAAACTTGAAACTTGAAACTTGAAACTCCTTTCCCGGCGGCTCCGCGTGAATCCGCGCGATTTCCTTGAGCGAACATTCGCGGGCCAGCACGACGAGTTGGCAGCCGAGTTCCCGCGCAAACTCGACGCCGGCCGCGCTGGTGATGGTCATTTGCGTGGAGGCGTGGATGGGGAAATCTGGCGAAACGCGGCGGATCAGGCGGCACAGGCCGGCGTCTTGCACGATGGCGGCGTCCACGCCAGCGGCGATGATGGCGCGCAGGAAATCCTCCGCCTCGGTGAGTTCGCTCTGGAAGACGAGCGTGTTGAAGGTGACGTAGCCGCGCACGCCGCGCCGGTGGAGAAACGCCATGAGCGGCGGCAGATCCGCTTCGGTGAAGTTCTGGGCGCGCATCCGGGCGTTGAAGCGCGAAAGGCCGAAGTAGATGGCGTCCGCGCCGTTCTCGACGGCGGCGCGGGCGCAGTCCCAGTCGCCAGCCGGGGCGAGCAGTTCGGGCAGGCGCGGCGGGCGGGGCGGAGCGGGGGCATTGACTTCGGGCATCGCCGCGCAAGATAGCGGTTGGCGGTGGCACCGGCAATTCGGCTGAGCGCGCTTCGGTACGACCTGCTTCCGGTCAACCTGGAAACGGCAGTTGAACAACCAAGGAACCAAGACACAAATACCGAGTCACCATGCCAAGCTCACAGTTCGCCTCCCTCAAAACCATTCCCCCGGCGGGTGAAGCCGGTCAAGCCCCGGTGATTTGTTTCCAAGCCGGTCTTGGTTGCTTGGTTTCTTCGTTGCTCTATTTCCAACTGCCGAATTCAAGGTCCAGGTTTCAAGCCACTCACCCGGTAGGCGGCCAAATCCCCCTCCTTGGTCTGGATGGTCGTCTTCTCCGCCTTGATAAGCTGGAAAACCCGCTGGAACAGGTCGGGGCTGACGAGCGTCTCTCCCTCCCCCCGCCGCGCTGCAATAGCGGCAGGCCCGGTTGACCGCGTCGCCAATGACCGTGAACTCCAGCCGGTCCAGCGCCCCGACGAAGCCGTGGAACACCTCGCCGCAATGGACGCCGATGCGCATCCGACAAGTCGGGTCGCCACGCGCAGCGCGGGTCTGGCTCGTGGCCTGCACCGCTTCCTGAAGCGCCAAGGCCGCACGCACCGCCTGCTGATGCTGCTGCGGGTCAGGATCGGGACTGCCAAACACCGCCAGCACCGCGTCCCCGATGAACTTGTCCACCGTGCCATCGTGGTGGAGGATGACCTTGATGAGTGGCTGGAAATAGTCGTTCAGCAGGTCCACGACATCGTGAGCGTCCATGCGGGACGCCATCTCGGTGAATCCGCAAATGTCACAGAACAGCACCATCACCTCGGACTTGATGCCGCCGGGCCGCAGCTTGCCGTGGCGGGCCTTGTCCACCAGCACCGCGCGAACCTTGGCAGAAAAGTTGGCCATCAGCCGGTCCAGTAACCGCGCACTCCGCTCGGCCTCGCCGCGAAGTTGCTGTCCGGCCAGCGCCAGGCCGGCATATTGGCCGATCGCGATCAGGAAGCGCAGATCCGCCTCCTGATAGGCATCGTCCGCCTGCGGACTGTCCACGCAGATGACGCCGAAGACCTGCTCCTGCCACTGGATCGGCGCATACATCCCGTGCAGAATATGATGCTGGCGGGCGCTGCGGCTGGTGTCACCGGAACCGGTCGCTTGCCAGACGAACCCCCGCTTCTCGGTGAGCGCCCGGCGAGCGAGAGTTTCACTGACCGCCGGCTCTTCCGCCGAGACGTAGGCCTTGAGCAGCAACGCCTGATGATTGGCATCTTGCAACAGCAGCGCCCCGCGCCGCGCGGTCGGAATCACTTCCACTACGCGGTCCATGATGAACTGGAGCAGGGCGTCGAGATTCGCCTGCGCGGCGAATTGGGCCGGCAAATCCAGCAGGACAGCCAAACGCTGCTCGGTTGGCGAACCGGCCGGTGCCGGCTCGCTGAACAGGGAGCGTCCCGTGTCAATCATCTGCGTGATCTGCACCGGTGGCGCGACGCTCATGGCCTCTGCGTCCGGCCCGGACGGGGCCGGCGCCCCGGCGGGAACCAGCGTGATGCGGAGCGTCGTCTCGCCGATCACGACGGTGTCCTCCGGCCACAGCCGCCACTCGCCCTGCTTGCGGATGTCGCGGCCGTTGACCAGCATGCCGAAACGGCTATCGAGGTCCGTGATCCACGCGGCGTTCTGTTTGACGGGGATGACGGCGTGCAGGCGGGAGACACAGGGATCGAACGACAAGTCCAACCCCGGCGGATCGGCGCGGTTCAGGCGCCCGATGCGCACCTGATCGGTGTCGAAATCCCGCACGTCGGCGGTGGTCTTGTGCTGAAGGGTGATACGCAAAGGCATGGCGACAGATTGAAGCTACTTCCGCGCGTAGTAAAGCGTGCGGATTTCGGCGGCGGACAGGGCGCGGTTGAAAAGCGTGTCATCGGCAAGCAGGCCGTCGCAGGACGCCCCGACCTCGTCGCCAGCAATGCTCATTATGGCCCGTCACTACCCGCCGGGTGAGGGCACCCGGCCTAGTGTGCCTGGCGGGTGCCGAACCTTTCGGGGTGAAACGTCCCCGACGGGGTGATGACGACAACCGTAGCCGAACGGCCAGGCGGGAACCGCAAGGAACCCGCGCGAAAGGGCCGGAGGCCAACCTTCGACCGTAGGAACACGAACGGGCAGGGAGGCGGGCGACCGTGGGCGAGCAGGCGAGGACGAGCGAAGCCCAACCGTCATGGAACGGCGCACGTAGAGCCCGACGGCGCGAAGGGACAGGGGCGGCACTGACCCAGGGAGAGCCCGCCGCGGCGAGGCGGCGGGAAGTCAGCAGCGGCCATAGTAGCGACGACACCCGGCGAAAGCCGGGAACCGCGAAGGGCCAAAGAACGAAAGCGCAAAACGCAATGAGAACCTGAACGAGTCCGGCGCGAAGCCGAGTGAAACAGCGGGGCGCGACAACTGCGGTCGCCATCCCAGCCTGGCACAACCGGTGCCCCCGTGGAGAAGCCACCTCAAGCACCGGGAGCGACGCGGCGAGCCGGACCCGTTTGCGGGACTCACCACAGAAAGCAATGCACGAAGACCTGATGGAACAAGTGGTCAGTCGAGACAATGCCACG
>CAINDV010001196.1 GCA_903847485.1 uncultured Verrucomicrobiota bacterium | reverse complement strand
GGCCGGGGTGGCGAATGATCCCAATTGGAACACGCTGAGCACGGCGGACCTGAAGAGCGGCGTTGCCACCGCCGCACAGAGCATCCCCCAGGGCGATGCCTGGGCTCCGGTCGAGTGCGACGTGACGCTTTACAACCACAATTGGTTTTGGAACCCGGCCAACGAGCGCAAGCGCAGAACTCCCGACCAGTTGCTGAACATCTATCTCCAATCCGTCGGCCGGGGTTCGGTGCTGCTGCTGAACTCGACGCCGAATACCGACGGCTTGATCCCGGAAGGCGACCAGGCACGTTACCGGGAGTTTGGCGAGGCGATTGAACGGGATTTGGGCCATCCTGCCGGCCGGATCGCCAAGGTGGCTGGCAGTGAAGTAGTCATCGCACTCGGCAACGCCCAACCGATTAATGGTGTCGATCTCTGGGAGGATTACCAATACGGTCACCGCATCCGTCGCTACGAAACTGAAGTGCGGGTGAATGGCCAATGGAAACGGGTCGCCGAAGGCACGGCGGTCGGTCGGCGCAAGATTGACTTGTTTCCAGAAGTGATGACTGACCAGATTCGGGTGCGCGTCACCGAGCAGGCCGGCACGCCGCTCTTCCGGCAGATTCTTGCGCATAAAGTCAGCCCGGCTTTGGTTGCGGCGTTGGGCCAAACACCCTTGGTGACACGTGGTGCAACTGCCACCGCCTCAAGCTCTCATAGCTCTCCCTACGAGGCGCAATACCTGATTGACGGCAATCCCGGAACCCGCTGGAGCGCGCGGGATCAAGACCCACTCTCCTGGGTCGAGCTTGACCTGCGCCGGCCCCGTCGCTTTGCGGCCATGCAGGCATCCGAGCTGGCCGACCGCGTTCGGGAATTTCGGATTGAGGTCCGCAACAGGCCGAACGAGTCATGGCGCGCGGCGTTCACCGGCGGCACCATCGGCAGCAGTTTCAAAACTGACCTTTCCCCGGTGACGGCCCGGTATGTCAGATTCCACGTCACCAAACTGGAAGGCCCCGCTGCAACCCTGTGGGAACTGAGCCTGACTGACCGTCCTGATGCCTGGGAAGAAGCAGGTGTCACCAACCTCCCGGCGGGCAGCAATCGCCAGCTCGATATCGACCTGTCCGCCCAGGTCGTTGCGCCCGGACAATACGAGGTACGCGTCGAAGGTGCAGAGCTGACTGCGGCACAGCCCCTCTTTGAGGGCAAACCAGGCGAGGCTCAGTTCCTGGAAGAGATCGCGGCGACCACCTACCGGCTGAACCGAACCCAGGCGCTCGGCGAAGGCGCAGCCACCGGCATCCGCCTCACAGCCAGGGCGACTCAAGACAGCCGGCTCAAGATCCTGGTTCGGCCGAGGTGATCCCGAAGGGCAGCGCCCAAACCCAAGCAAGCATCTCCGGTCACTGAACCACAGAAGAGCAATACCCATGAAAGACCTCGCCTCACGCCGCCGCGCGACCGGCCTCATCGCATCGCTCCTGTTGGGCTGTGCCGGCACCCTGTTGGCGCAGAACCCTGTCTCGGTCAAGCCGGCATCCGATTCGCCCGAGGCCGCCAAACCAGCCGATCGCATCAGAGCATTCTGCATCGACTTCAACTGGGGCGCGGGCGGCCCCAATGGCTTTCCGGCGCCGGGCACCTTTGCGCAAGCCGATCCCGCCGCCCATTATCGGTGGTACAAGGATCTAGGGATTAACGTCATCCAAACGTTCTGCGTGAGCTGCAACGGCTATGCGTGGTACCAGGGAAGCGAAGTGGCTCCGGTGCAGCCGGGTTTGAAGCACGACTTCCTCAAGCGGATCACGGAGTTGGCTCATAATGACGCGGTGAAGGTGATGGGCTACTTTTGTGTTGGCGCCAACACCTATTGGGGGCAAAAGCATCCCGAGCAGAGTTACGGAATCCCCAGTGGCATTCACATTCCTCTCACCCGCGATTACCTCGATTACCTTGAGGGCTGCATTCGCGACGCTTTGACCAAGACCGGCATTGACGGTTTCATGATTGATTGGGCCTTCAGCCCGCCGTTGCTGATGGAGGAGAAGAATGTGCGGTGGTTACCCTGTGAGCAGAAGATGTATGCGGAATTGCTCGACCGACCGTTTCCCGGCAAGGACCAGGTGGACGCCAAGGAGACGCTGGAATTTCAGCGCCGGGCACTGGACCGTTGCTGGCGGCGCATCCGGCAGGCGGCCAAGTCGGCCAAGCCCGACTGCATCATCTGGCTGAGTTGCTTCGACCTGTCGCACCCGCAGGTTGTCGGCACGGAGATGCTGCGCGAAGCTGATTGGGTGATGAACGAAACGCCCACCCCGGAGAAACTCGACGCCACGCGGCGGAGCGTTGGCCCGCATGCCCGGCTCATCCAGTGCGTCTCCGGCGGCAGCACCGAATACGACGCCTCCAAGGTGCTCGACAACCCGAAATACAAGGATGTGGGCCTTTACGGCTTCGCGCCCTGGCCGGACCCAAAGACCACGCTGCCCCCCGATCCACCCGAGGACGCCACCCAGAACAACATCCAGGCTAACATCCAGAAACTCCGCCGGGTCTATCTTCCGCCCGACGCCTCCGCCGTCACGCCCGTGGCCCTGACAGACAAGACGCTGGTGGCCTGGGTGCGCCTGGACAACCTGGATCAGACCGGCTCCGGTGTGGTTTCGATTCAGGACGGCGACGAATTTGACGCG
>CAINDV010001195.1 GCA_903847485.1 uncultured Verrucomicrobiota bacterium | reverse complement strand
GAGTCAGCGAGCCAGTGGGTGGGGCTTCCCGATCCTGTTCGGCCAGCGACTTAGCCGTATCCATGCAGTAGGACAGGCGTCGCGCCTGTCTCTGACATCGTCTGGAACGGCTTTTCCGGACGGATTCTGATGGCCGCGAGCTGTCACCTTTTAGTGAGGCCAAGGGATGAAGATGGAGACAGGCGCGACGCCTGTCCTACGCCGCCGGTCACGCCTTCGGCATGGTTTGCGTCTACATAGTTACGGCTTAGTTCTGGTGGGGCGCAATTCGGTTTTCGACTTTCGGACTGCGGACTTTTCGCCCCTCGCCGTCACAAGCGTCAAAACGAGAATTGCTGGAAAGGGGCTTGGTGTGAGGTAGATTTTGGGCTAAACTGGCGCTGGATTATAACTAAAACCCGAGGACGAGCTATGAAAACAAACATTGGTCTGGAGAATTGCGTCAGTTTTATCAATTGCCACGCCACCCCTGGTGGCAAGGCTTCCTACCTTGGCGAGGCTCCGCCGCCACGCTGGTTTGTCACCCTATCCCGGCAGGGCGGCTGCAACGCCCACGGCATCGGCGATAAACTCGCCGCCATCCTCCAAGAGCGGGAACGCCCGGGCAAGCCGCCGTGGACGGTCTTCGACCGCAACTTGGTGGAGAAGGTCCTCGCCGATCATCACCTGCCGCAACGGTTGCGCGAGTTCATGCCTGAGGACCGCCACTCGGAAATCGCGGACATCTTGGAGGAATTGTTCGAGTTGCATCCGCCCGCCGAGACGATGCTGCGGCAGACCAACGACACGGTGCTGCGCCTGGCGGAGTTGGGCGGCTGCATCCTCATCGGCCGCGCCGCCAACCTCGTCACCCGCCGGTTGCGGGCCGGCTTCCACGTCCGACTGGTCGGCTCGCTGGCACGGCGGGCCGAGCGGATGGTGGAATACGAAAAGCTGGATCCCGAAGCCGGGTTGGCTCGCGTTCGTGAGCAGGATCAAGCCCGGGCCCGCTATGTGAAGAAGTATTTTCACGCACATATTGATGCCGCCGAGCACTACCACCTGGTGCTCAACACTGACCACTTTGACGCCGATCAATCCGCCCGGATCATCGGTGAGGCGATGCTGCAACTGGCGCCCCGCTGCTGAGCCGGCGGCGGTAAAGGCTCGGCACGCGCCGCCGTTTCTGGCTAAATCCCCGTGTGCCGCGACCCAAGCGTCTAGCCTTCCTGGGACTTTCAGTGGCAGCCAGCTTCCGCTGGCTGCTGCTGCTGATCGTGCTTGCGGGCGCCGCTTGGGCTTGGTGGCGGTCGCGGACGGAAGTTCCGCCGCCCGTAAATCGTTCCCCAGCGGTGGCCACCAACCGCCTCCTCACGCTGGTTCCGCCGCCGGCTGTCACCTCGGCACCGCCGGCTATCGTGCGCACTTCCGCGCCGCCGCCGGTCGCCGTCACCTCAGCCCCGCCCGTTGTAGTGCGGCGCGAACCTCCGCCCGTCAGCCCCGCAGGCGGTTACCCGCGACCAGTTCAAGACATCTTCGAGGCACAAGTGGCGCTGGATCGGCAGGTGATTTCACCGGGTTGCCTGGACGGTGTGGCCGGGAGCCAAACCCGCGTTGCGCTGGAAGTGTTTCAGCGGAAAATGGGGCTGCCGATCACCGGCCGATTGGACACCAACACCCAGCCGCTCCTCCGGCTGGACACCCCGGCGCTGACAACCTACACCGTTACCCGCAATGACTTCGCCCGGCTCCAGCCGTTGCGTGCAACCTGGCTGGGCAAGTCGCTGCAATCCACGCTGGACTTCGAGACAGTCCTGGAGCTGGTGGCGGAGGAAAGCTTCGCGAGTCAGAACTTCATCCAGCGGCTCAACCCGCGCGTAAATTGGGCAAATCTCACCGTTGGCGCGGTGGTGTCGGTGCCGGACGCCGCCTACCCGGAGCCGCGCCAGAAGGCGGCGTTTATGACCATCCGCCTCAACGCCCGGACGCTGGAAGTCTTCGACGCGACGACCAACCTGCTGGCGCACTTCCCGTGCAGCATCGCGGCGAAGGTGGACAAACGTCCGGTGGGTAAGTTGAGCGTGGCGGTGCTGGCGGGGAATCCCAACTACACCTTCAACCCGGAAGTCTTCCCGGAATCCGACGAGGCGCGGGAATTGGGGCGCAAACTTCTCCTGCCGCCCGGCCCGAACAACCCCGTTGGCGTCGCTTGGATCGGCCTGGACCGCCCCGGCTACGGCATTCATGGCACGCCCAGTCCGGAGCAGGTGGGCCGCACGGAATCTCACGGCTGCTTCCGCCTGGCGAACTGGAATGCCGCCTACCTGCTGAAGCTGTCCTGGGTCGGCCTGCCGGTTTACGTGGCCCCCTGACGGCGGGCGGCCCCGATCGGAACGCCGGCCTCCGGCCCGGCGCGTCACTGCCGTTTAGTTAACGCCAGTGCCGTTCAGTGCCAGCTCCGTAGGAGCGCCATGTTTATAGCTGTTACGGGCCACAGTGCCGTCGTAGGAAGTGCCGTTTTTCGGCCGAATTGAGCTCGTAAGTGCGGACACGTTTACGGTGGCAGTGCGGGCAAAGTGCCGTCCGCGCCGTCCGCCCCCTTTCTT
>CAINDV010001194.1 GCA_903847485.1 uncultured Verrucomicrobiota bacterium | reverse complement strand
GTGCCCAACGGAGGACTTAGCCGGGCGCGCAACCTCGGCATCGAAGCCGCCCGCGGCGAAATCGTGGCGTTCATTGACAGCGACGCCTACGCTGATCCCGACTGGCTCTTCTACGTCGTCACCGCGCTGGAGGAGAAGGGTGCCGCCGCCGTGGGCGGTCCCAATCTTTCGCCGCTGCAGGATGGCTTCACCGCGCAATGCGTGGATCAATCTCCGGGCAATCCCACCTGCGTGCTCGTTGACAATGAGCGCGCCGAGCACATTCCCGGCTGCAACATGGCGTTTCGCAAGGAGGTCTTCGGGGCCGTCGGCATGTTCGACGCCGAGCACCGGGCCGCCGGCGACGATGTGGACCTCTGCTGGCGGTTGCTCGTGGCGGACCGAAAGATCGCCTACCATCCCAGCGCCGTGGTTTGGCACCATCGGCGCCCGACGATTCGTGGCTACCTGCGCCAGCAAAGGGGTTATGGCTTCGCCGAAGCTCACCTCCAGCGCCGCTATCCGGGCCGGTTCAATTTCTTCGGCTACCCGGTCTGGGAAGGCGGCGTCTATGACAGCGTCCACTCACACTTGCGCCAGCAGGGACTTCCCATCGTCTTCCGGCCACGCATCTACCGGGGCCAGTTTTGCGGCGCGCAGTTTCAGACGCTTTACCAGCCGTTTCTCACCTGGTGGTTCCAGATATTCTCTACGGCAGAATGGTTTGTCCTGACAACCTGTTCACTGCTGACCGGCTTGCTCTCTTGGTGGGAAGGGCCGAAACCTGTGGCCGTCGGCATGTTGGGCCTCGGCGCGGTGATGATCCTCTTTTCCATCGGAACCTCGCTCCTCGCCGGCTGGCGCGGCGTCCATGAAAAGCGCTGGCGCGGCGGCGCGGCGGCGGCCGGCTTGTTCATGGTGGGCCTGCTGCATCTGCTGCAACCGGTGGCGCGCACCATCGGCCGCGTGCAGGGACGCTGGGCGTTGCGCCGGAGCACGCTGAGATTCACCGCCACGGACTTGCTCGAAGGCGATTTACCCAAGCGGGAAATCTGGCTCCAGCGACTGATGGCGCACATGAAGTCCTGCGGTTGGGTGGTCCGGCCGGGCAGCGAATGGGAGGAAGCGGATTTGGTGGTGCTCGGCCCCGGCCCTTACACGGTGCGGTTGACCTCGGTTTATGAAGAGGACTTGCAGCGAGCCTTGCACTACGTGCGCTATCGCGTCACCGCCAAGATGAAACCGCAAGCGCCGCTGGTCGTGGGCTGCTTGATGGCTGCCCTCGTGGCGATGACGCAAGCCCTCTATCTCGCGCCGCTGGCCGTGCCGATTGTCTTCGTGCTGCGGCGCTACGTGAAGGCACGGGAAACCATGATCCAGGCTGTCTCCCAAATGGCCATGGAATGCGGCTGGCCCATAGGCATGCCGAAAGCCAAGACTTACCACTAATGTTTCGCCGACTCATCCCTTACTGGCGTCCCGCGCGCAAGGAAACCCTGGCCGGAGGCGCGCTGCTTGTCCTGGCCACGCTGGCGGACCTCCTCCAGCCGTGGCCCATCAAATGGCTCGTGGACTACGTCTTCGGCAACCGGCCCCCGCCCGAAGCCTTGACGGCGGTCTGGCCTGCCTTCGCCCGGCACGACGCCGCTGGCGGCATCCTCGCCGTCTGCGTGTCCATACTCGTGCTGGCCGTGCTCTACCGGACGGCACTGACCATCGGGCACTTCTTCCTCGTCCGCGCCGGCGCCCGATTGGTGCAACAACTCCGCTGCCACGCCTGCGAGCATCTTCACCGCCTCTCGCTGGCCTACCACGACCGCACCAAGGTGGGCGACTCGCTGTATCGTGTGGCCTACGATTCGCACGCCGC
>CAINDV010001193.1 GCA_903847485.1 uncultured Verrucomicrobiota bacterium | reverse complement strand
GCGATACTTCGTGAACAGCGCCTGTGCGCTTTCCGTTCCCAAACCAAACTGGGCGAACAGCAGCTCGCGGATCTTGCGCCGGCGGTTGCCATCGTTGTCTTCCGCGGATGCCTGCTCAATGATCCGGTCGGTATCCACATCGGTGAGCTGAAGACTGATCCGCGGATTATCGCTGCTCCCATCCAGCTTGATGATTCCCGTGGCGGCGCCCCAGCGGCGGCATTTATCAATGACGATATTCTGTTCCAGGCCCTGGATCGGCGAACGATAGGTTCCGTGGTTCAGGGCCACCAACCGCTGCGCGTTGAGATCCTTGAAGGCGGACACCTGCGGCGCCAGGGCCGCCAGCAGGAGGGTCTTGATGATCCGGGCATCGGCCCGAAACGCTTCCGCCTTGGGATCGGTTGGCGGCAGGGCATCCAACTGATCGGCCCTCAGCTTGTGCTGTTCTTCCAGGACAGGTCGCAGTTTCTGTTCATAGAGGCGCTTGGCCCGGTCAAAATCCCGGCGCACCACCTCGCTCACGGCGTCGGTGCCCTCGGCCACGACATCGAAGATGTCTCCGACCGGCACGACCTTGCCGAGTTCCAGCCGATTTTTCTGCTCCACGAGAATCTGAAGCATGACCTTGAGAGCCGTGCGCTCGCGTTGCAGGGCGAACGACAGCACCACCAACGTATCCACCAGCACCGGGCTGAACGGATACAACTTGCGGAACATCTCCCGGTTTCCGTCCTGCCCCATCAGCGTGTCCAGGATGGACTGCTGCACACTGCTGGTCTGGTCGAAGGCGGCGTCAATCGCCGCCCGCGCAGCGTCATCCTTGGCTTTCAACAATCGCTTCTCGGCGATGACCGGAAGGTTGCTGTCCTGCAAACGGATGTTTGCAAACCGCGCCTCAAAATGGCGGAGCATCTCGGTGAATTGACCCAACTGCGCCCCCGTGACCTGGTCGCGAACCAGTTCCGTCAGGTCGCGCTGCTTGGCAATGAAACTCACCAGGGGCACCGGGCGGTCGGCGCGGCCGGATTCGACCAGCAGAACGAGTTGCTGCCCTTCCTGCGCCACGAACTTTGGATCAGCCGCATGGCTGGCCAGCCACAAAATCAACTCGTCGAGGAACAGGATGACGCCGTCGTAGCCCAGATCCTTGGCGTGATGGCTGATGACCGATAAGCCATCGGGCAGATCAATGAACTCGGAACTGGCCTGCGCGGAGGTGAAGAACGAACTGACCAGGTCCGAAACCAGCCGGCGCCAATCCTCGCTTTGCGGCGCGGCCGTCAACGTGCGCTCAAACCGCGCGGCGTCCCAACCACCGCTGAGCTTGCCCCACTTGCCCGGGGCACTGGCCGTGCCGCGACCCTTGTTCAACTCGCCGAAGAAAGCCGCGTCACCCAATCGCGTGCGCATGGCCTTCGCGTCCGCGAACAGCGCTTCCGCCCGGTAGATGGGTGCGGGCGGAGCCTCGGGATGCTTCTGCCGGATGTAGTCCGCATACCCGCCCAGCAGGGCCGATTGCAGGCTCCGGGCGCCAATGAGGTAATACGGAACCAGGAGGAACTTCTTTCCAGCGGTCCAGGTGTTGTGCTTGGCCACTGTGCCGGCCAACTCGGGAATACCCCGCGCGGTCAGGTTGCCTTGCAACAAAAGATGGAGCACCGCCATGAAATGGCTCTTGCCGCTGCCGAAACTGCCGTTCAAGTAGCAGGCCCGGCTCGACTGCTTTTGCAGCGCGTCTTTGATCAACTGCAGCGCTTCATCGAAGTTCCGTTCGAGCTGCGGCGTGACGACGTAGGTCTTCAGCGTTTCGTCGGGTTGCTGGAGCCCGTCGGCGAGCCGAAGCACGAACTCACCGCCCTGCACTTTGTCCGGCAGGTCGAATAGATCTTTGATTAGCGTTGCCATGATTCAGAAAAGTCGTGTCACACCAGTGCCGCCTTGCGTTCGTGCAGCCAGTCCACTGCGGCGTCCAGGTTTTCCAATTCTCCCAACAACTTCACCTTGAGCTGGGACTTCAAGCCTCCCCGGTCGAACAGCGCCAGGCAGGGCTGATCCACGAACCGGCTGGTGAATTTGATCGCCTGAAAACCCGCCGGATGCTGTTGCACCGCCAGTCCCCATTCCTGGGTGATGGCGAAGTCGGTCGCCAGCAGGCTGCCCTTCTCCACGCCCATCGCATCTCTGGTTTTCTCCGTGCTGATCGCGCACACTTTGAGTTCGGGAAGGGTGATCTGGCTGACGCACCTCTCCGTCCATTTGCTGGCGGCGATGGTGCGGCTGCCCTGAAAAACATCATCGCCAAACACTTCCCACAGGCACGTTTGCAGGTTCGGTCCGACGTAGAGCAGCGGATAAGGACAATTGGCGTGGGAGAACCGGTGATAGGAATGGATCCCAAAATCCAACGCTGGCACGACCTTTCGATGCACTCGAAACCATGTCCGTGCGGGTTGCCGTGTGACCGGAATCGCCTTCGTGTTGAAATCCTGCCCGGGCCGAAGCAGAGTGCGGGCGGGCTGGGGATTATTCGGCATACGCTTGGGCTGCCAGACAGATCTCCTTCACCTTGGCATCACGCAGCAAGTCCAACGGCCGCTTGTCGCCGAGACTCGCTTTCGTTTGCAGAAAGAAGAGGATCTTTCCCCAGGCATCCAAGCCTTCATCTTGGTTGAGGCAATCGAGCACTTCCGTCAGGCCCGACAGGACCTGGCCGTGCTCATCGAACTGCCAGCGCGGAAAGCGGGCCGCTTGGAGTCGTTCCTCGCGCCACGCCAGCAACCGTCCGGCTTCCAGCCGCTTCAGCACGGCAGTCTTGGAAATCCGGAGCAGCCGCGCCACCTCTTCCGAGGACAAGCTGCCACCCTCCGCCTCCGCCAATTTCTGCCGCGCCTCCATGCCCCGGGCGACCGCCAGATCGAACTTGTCCTGGCGCGTCTCCTTCGCCCCGATGGAGATGTCAAAGGCAATGGAGGCCAGCCGTGCCAGGGGCGTGGAACTGTGACCTCGATGCTTGCGAATCACGTCGGTGAACGCTTTCACCGCCGCCTGATCGTTTGTGGGCAAACCCGCCAGCCCGCCGCGTAGTTCAAGTGTCTTTGGCATATCTGACTGTAGAATCGTCTGGTCCGGGTTGATTGTCAACCTTGTAAACCTCGAACACCTGACTTTTTCAGGGGTTCGTTGTCAGTCGTCCGTGGTCTGCTGCCGACTGACTACTGACTACTGGCCGCCCGCCTCCTCCGCTGCCTTCCCGCTGTCTCTGGCGGCGACCAGGCCCGGATCTCGTCCGCTGTCTTGCCCATGCGTCGCATTTCTTCGTTGGCGAAGGTGCGGTAGAAATCGCCCAAGCCCATGCCGAAGTTCGGGTCCAGTTCGTTGTGCCACTGGAGCAGCCAGGGGAGCAGTTCGAGGACACCCGCCAACACCGGCAGCAGGCGTTCGTCCGACCAGCCTTCGCCGGTGCGCATGCGCTGGTAGTAGTTGGCCAGCGCCTCGGCTTGCTGGAGATGATTCCAACCCGCCCAGCCGATGACCGGGGTGCGGTCAATGTCCCGGCCGCAGAACGGATAGCTGATGAACCGCTCCTTGGGCACATCGAGCTTGCCGCGTAAGCGCCAGAACGTGGTTTCCAGGAAATCCTTGGTCTCGTATTTCGGCGGCACGGGGATGTCGCCGATTTGCTGCTGCTTGAGCGTCTTGGCCTCGATGGGGGACAGGCGATTCGGGTCGCCCTCGGGCAACTGCGTCCGGGCGTCAATCGCGTCTTCCTCGCGCTGTTTGGCCCAAGTTTCCTCCCAGGCGGCGCGTTTGCGCAGGCCGCTGGGTTTGTAGCGGAGCACCGGCAGGAATGGCACGGCCTCGGACTCCACCAACTCGACCACCAGTTCAGTCAAATCGTAATCGGGCCGGGTGCGGTAAAGGTTGGCCACGGTCATGAACTCCGTGTCGCGGCGGACCTTGTCGGCCAGGTGGGCGCAGGTGGTCAATTCCGGGCGCGGCCAGTAACGGGCGTCTTCCAATCGGTTCAACAGCCAGTCGCGCAAGGCGCGAGCGTGTTGCTCCTCCCACGGCTCGTTGTTCCAGCGGCGCTTGTATTCAGGTCGTTCGATGAGGCGGATGCTGCCGTTCGACTCGATGATCTTGATCCGCTTCTCAACCAACTGCCGATACGCCTCCGGCCAGTGTGCGGGCAACTCGGTGATGGGCGTGGAACGATGACGCTCGAACCAGGTCGTCTCCAACTCGCCAGCAGCCATCTTCCGCGCCATCACAATCTCGAAGGCCCGTTCGCCGAGCTTGATGATAGGGACCTGGTCAGCCGGAAGGTGGCAGGTCTCGGGCAGCAATCCATAGATTCGGTAACACTCCCAATCCAGTTCCTCCTGCAGTGCAACCATGCGCTGTAGAATCTCAGACCACGTGCAATGAGCCTCGGCGAGTTGGGATAGGAGTTCCGTAAATCGCGCCAGTGTAAGCACCGATGCTGGCGCATGAGCTTTGAACTCCTGAGCCAACTGATCTAAGCCATGTGCGAACGTGACCGACCTGTCTGATGGCAACGGAAACTGCTTCAGCTTTGTGCCATCGTGTTCAAAGAAATCCTCAAAGGGCGTTGTCCTCTGACGCGCACCGTGCTCATCTACGGTGCTACCCTTGTTGTGAAAGACCTGTTTCATCCAGAAGCAGGCAGTTGAACTGTTTAGAATCCCAATCAACGCGAGGTGATCAGAGGGGGTCGCTCCATCTCGCAGTTTGATTACCGGAGAGGAGCGGTTGAAAACCTTTGAACCCCTGTCGAACACAAAGTGGTTATGGGTCGCAACAAAGGCGAATACGATCGAAAGAGGATTTCTGAGTTTCTCGCTCGTTAGGCGGCCATACTCATACCAGTTAAGACCCGACTCAACTTTGGTTTTTCCAGCGAACATCTTGTTGTTGCAGAGGCAAACCCGAGCTGGCCACAGCCATTTCAGCACTGGATTGAGCAATTCGTATGGGATCGGCTGGAAGTCGTGGTCGTAGGGAAATACGGCAGGCAGATTCTCCGCAATGCTCCAGTCTCGCACCGTGTCCCCAATTACCATTTCGCGCAGGTTCTGAGGATCGAGAGCTGAGCGAGTCAGAGCACCTCTTGGCGCAAGGAAGATGTCATCTTCGAGCGTGAATGCGGTGATTCCGATTGAGTTTACTACCTCTGACAAGACTTTGTCCCCGGCGTCATCGATCAACTCCTTCAATTCTGCAGCACCGCCTCCACCGATACTCCATGGGTGCTTGTGAAAGGAAGTGCGGGGGGAGTCGGTCACACTTACGTAGTCGCTCTCGGTGTCCGGATGATCCACCTGATCAAGGATCGCTCGCCATACTAATCCCAGCGCCGGATCTGATGGTGTGGTCGGCTCGCCCTTAATACCCATCACGGTGCGAATAGTCGGCGCTATTGGCGCTTGGTAGCGTCCAAGCAGAATCACGGTAGGTGTCCCATGGCCGGGAATGTAAGCGCCAGCCGTGTCGATCACATGCGTGAGATCCCAATGCGGAATGTATTGCTCGATGAGCTTTTTTCCGAATTCCCTTTTCATGAAGGAATTCGCCGTAATCATCCCCACATAACCCGCTGACACAAGAGGGTCTTGCTCCGCCTTTATCGCGAGTGCGAAGAAGACTTCCATGAAGGGAGCGGCGAGCGAGTATTTGCCGTGACACGATCCAAATCGCTCACGGTATAGCTGGTTGAGTGCCCTATCTTTCACCGTGATGTAGGGAGGATTTCCTACCACCGCGTGGTAGCGTTGTCCCAGAATATTCCGGACGAGGTCGGCGTCTTCGCTTTCGTAGTGGTGTTGCACCGCTCCGATTTCGCCTAGGAAGTAAGTCTGCCCCGGCCCGTGCAGTAGCGTGTCACCCGTGCCCACGTTGATGCGGAAGGCCGGCGCGTTGCGCAATCGGTCCACATGGCTCACCCGCAACGCCGCCAGCAACAGCCGGAACCGGGCAATGGCCACAACGTTCGGATTCAGGTCCACGCCAAAGACCTGGTCGAGGGCACGCTGCGCCAGCGCCCGGACTTCCACTGCTGGATGATTTCGCTGGTGCAACGCAAACAGGCGATGAAATCCACCCAGCAGGAAGTGCGCGGAGCCGCAGGTGGGATCAATCAGCCGCACCTTTTGATAGCCGAAGGTTTCGATGGCCGGGGTGAGCGTGCGGTCGAGAATGAATTCCTCGATGAACTCCGGGGTCTGGAGGAGCGCGTAGCGTTTCTTCGCCTCGTCGGACAGATCCTGGTAAAGGTCGCCGAGGAAGCGGGTGTTCCATTCCGGATCGGTGAAATCGTGCGCGAGGTTTCCGGTCCCCGCATCGAGCTTGTGCCAGAATTCCAGCAGCGCCAGCGCCCCGTCACCGCTGAGGCCGAGACTCCAGAGCGGATTGTGCCGTTCGTCGAACAGATCACCCATGCCCGGCAGTTGGCGAACTTCGCGGAAAACGTGTTCCAGGTATTCGCGATCACTGAGCCGGGGATTCTGTCGAAAGTAATTGGTGCGATAATCCCGCGCCTGCGCCAGTCGTCCACCCGGACCGGACAGGTAAACGTGGTCGAGCAAACCGTTGTCTTCCAGGAAGCGAACGAACACGCAGCCGAGAATCCACGCGACCGCGGACTGTGTGAACATGCTTTCGCGCCAGGTCTCGTAGGCTTCAGCCGTGCGGCGGGCATTCTTGGCGGCGGTGTATTGCTGCTGCAACGGCGCTTCTACTTCCGGCCGTTCGGTGCACCGCTGGCGCAGGTCGTCCTGCAATTGCGTCAGCAGTGTTTGAAGATCGGCGAGCAGTGTTTTGCGATTGACCATTGGTTCCCTTACGCCCTGTGTTTGTTCGTCAGCCAGGCTTCGTTAATCCGCGACCATTGGGCCAGGCTGAATACCGGCACCGGACGCCCGTTCAAAGTGGGTGGCGACGTCTGCCCGTCCGTCGGCACGAGGATCCACAAGCCGTGCAACTTGGTCCCGGCCCGGCCGATCCGATCGCGAAGGCGGTCCAGCATCTCCATGCGCTTGTAGCGGGCGAGCAGACCGGGATTGACCAGGAGGATGGTCTTCTCGCCGGTGGACAGCGCCGCTTCGACCTTCGGCAAGGCCCGGTCCACCAGGGCAATCAGGTTATCCCAATCTTCCGTGTTCGGTTGGGCTGCGTCAGCCTCCCTCACAACATTCCAAGCCACCTGGACGTCGGGATCCGCGGCAGCATCCTTGAGCGCGGAAATCATCAACTCGTCACAATTGGCCCGTTGCACGGCGAAGCGGGACACGAGTTCCCGTTCGGCCAGTTGCATCCATTGTGGGGGCACGGCGAGCACGAGGAACGCCCCGTCGCGTTCCGCGCGGCGCAGTTTGTTTTCCAACACCCGCGCATCGGCAATTTCCTCGGTGGTCGGCCCGGTTGGTGGTTTGTCGGCGGTGGCGGTCGCTGCCCGCGTTGGCAGCAGTGAACCGGTGCTCAGCGTTGTCTCGTCATACTCGCGGAAGCGATAGGCTCCGCCGCCGTCTGCGAGTTCGGGGTGCCAGATGAGGTCGAGACCGTTCTCCTGCAGGACATCATCCAGTCCCGGCCGATCCGGCAATGACGCGGCTTCCGGGTAGCGGGCCTGAACCCGCTGACGGATCTGTTCGACGGTCAGCTCGCGGGCGCCAGCAAGCGCACCCTGGGCGAGTTTCAGCGCCCGGGTGGCGGCCATTTGCCGCGGGTAGATTTCGAATTTGCTGGAGACGGCCGCCGACTTGGAGGCCGTGGCCGCCAGTTTCACCAGGATGGCTTCGGAGAAAGGGGCCGTGTTGGCCGGCAGTGCGACTGAGCGCAGGGATTCGATAACCCGACCGGAATTGAGCAGCGGGTCCAACCCGGCCAATTCATCCGCCTTCTCGCCCAGGCGGGCGGCATAGTCGGCCAGCTCCTCGCTTTCAGCCACGAGCACGACTGGTCCGCGGCGGTAGATCAGGAAGCGCGGTAGCTTGGAGCAGGCTTCGGCCTCCAGTCCGGCCCGCGTTACACATGCCGCGAGTCGGGCCGGCAGGGGCTCCTCCTCGGCGGAACCGCGCGAGGCCAGGACGGCGAGGGACAATGCCTGGGCCGTCATGACGCCGTGGTTGGCCTGCAGGATCTTCATGAGGCTCTCGCGCAGGGCGGTCATCTCCGGAATCCGGCACCAGTGCTCGTGAGCATGGCGAACGCATTCCTCGACGAAGGCTCGCGAAAGGTTGGTGCGGCTGGCCACCTCGGAACCGCTGGGCCACAAATTCTCCGGGGCTGGCTTGTCGTCGTCCCAACCCAGCAGTTGTCGCAGGACCAGCTTTTCAGAAGCCGAACGCCGCCTGAGCAATGTGAATGCCTCCTGGGCGAGGACATCAACGCTCGTCTCGGCAATCTCGCCCAGTTCGCCGGGCAACATCCCCTCCTTGCCCGCAGGCACTCCGGCCACGAGGTCTGTGCGTCCACGCAGCAGCGTGGTCAAGTTGACGACCTCCTTCCGGATATTCGAACCGGGGAGCCGGTAGATGCGGCGTTGGGGAACTTTGAGCAGATCTCCGACGGTGGTGGCGCCCAACCGGTCAATGGCCGCCATCGTGCGGACGTTCAGACCGAGTTCGGCAATCTTGGTTTCAAGGTTTGCCTTCGCCACGGCGCTGCGGATGTCGCCCTCCGTGCCGAGACTGGTGATCGGACTGACCTGATCCAGGTTCTCGAAGATACGACGCCAGGCACGGAGCATTTCCTCCGCGTTGTCGAACCGCTTCCGATAATCGCGACGGAGCGCTTTGCGGAAAAATTCCAGCAACCGTTCGCGCACGGGGGCATCGAACAGTTCCGCGTCCAACGTCACTTCACAGGAGAGCTGCGCCGGATCGCTGACCCCATCTCCCCAGCGCGGTTGCGTGCCGGTGGCCATGACGTAAAGCGTGACCGCCACGGCGTAGCGCTCGGCGTGGGTATCCCAGCGGCGACGCTCGGCCAGAAACGGCTCCAGGTAACCCGGCGTGCCCGCGCGGGTGTTGTCAACCGGCGTGCGGGACAGGGAGAAATCGAACAAGACGAGACGGACTTTGCCTTTGCCAATGGAGCCGAAGCCCAGGTTCTCCGGCTTGATGTCGCGATGGAAGACGCCCTTTTCGTCAAGCCAGAGCATCACTTGGAGCAACTCCTCGCCGGCCCGTTCCAGAAATTCCAGGCTGAGCCGGCCCTCGGACCGCAAACGTTGGGCGAGCGTTTTCTCACCCGCCCGTTGCATGGTGAACCCGGAGAGGTTCCCGACCTGCACCTTGTCGTAAACCGCGACGATGTTCTGGTGGCGGATGTTCT
>CAINDV010001192.1 GCA_903847485.1 uncultured Verrucomicrobiota bacterium | reverse complement strand
CTGCGCCCCATCTATCAGTGTGCCGAGCGAGTGCGGCGCTTGGTTTCCCACGGCTGGCTAATGGATCAGGTAAACGCTACCGCCACGGAGAATAGTGCAGTTACATGATGCAAATGGTATCATCTTCCAAACGCAGCAGCATCTTCGCGGCAAAGCACACACCTTCACCATAGAAAAGTTGGAACAATCGGATTCGCATCTATTTGGCCCGCCTTCGGCGCAAGCCTCACTGCCACAGCAAATCGACAAAGAACCTGGCCGCCAGCATTCCCCTCTTCCTGCGCCGAAAATGCACTATCAATACCTAGTGAGCAATCCCGTTAAGCGCGGTTCGGTGCCAACTCCGTAGGAGCGCCATGTCTTTGTGGGGCGGCCCCACTGTATGCCGGGCGGCAGAACGCATCCCGCCCCGACGGGGCTGGGGGCACATTCGGGCCGCCGTTCGCTATCAAAATGCCGCTCCTACGGAGCTATCGCAGAAGGGCCGTGGGAAGTCTCGTCGCACCGCGCGCCTTAACTAAACGGCAGTGCCCCATCGGATGGGGAGAGGGTGCCCGTCAGAGCGGGTGGGGGGATTCGTCGGGATCACCCAGTTTCCACTGGGTCAGGGGGCGTGTGTTCCTCGCGCGGCCAGGCCGCGCCCAATTTCGACTGCGGAGTTCGGGTTAAGCTTCGGGCTGGCCCGCCCACACCAGGCGCAATCCCTCCAGCGTCAGGTTAGGTTCGACGACGGTGATCTCCGGCAGCTTGGCGGAAATCAATTTCGCATACCCGCCCGTAGCAACGACCGGCAGTCGCCCCATGCCCAACTCGCGCTTCAACTCTTTGATGAGTTCCCGCACCAAGCCGCGGTAGCCGTGGACCGCGCCAATGAGCATCGCTTCGGTCGTGTTTGTGCCGATCACGCGCGTGATTTCCCGGATGCGGATGCGGGGCAGCAAAGCGGTCTTTTCGTGCAGGTAATCGGTCATCGCGGCCAGGCCGGGGGCGATGATGCCGCCGACGTAATGGCCGCGCCGGTCCACTACGTCGAAGGTGACCGCCGTTCCAAAATCCACCACGACGACCGGCGCTCCGAAATGATGCTGTGCAGCCACGGCGTTGGCCAGACGGTCGGGGCCGATGGTGTTCGGCCGGGGATAGTCAATGCCCACGCCGACGAGCGTGCGCGGAGAAAGTTCCAGCGTCGGCAGCCGCCAGAACTGGCGCACGGCGGCGCGGATCTGCGGGGTGGCCGCCGGCACCACGCTGCACAGCGCGACACCTTCAACGCGGCGTGTTCCCACGAAGGTTTTGAGCAGACGGAGCGCCGTGCGGTTGCCCCAGGCCGCCGTGGGGATGTCGGTCTGCCGACCAACGCGCCGGGCGTCCGCAAGGCCGACGTGAACATTCGTGTTGCCGATGTCGAAAAGCAGAGTCATGCGCTGAAAACCATCGCACCCGTGGGTGCCAGACGGGGTTAAGTTAGCGGCGAAAGGCGGCCTTCACCACGAAATAGGGAGCGCCGGAAAAGCTCGAAATCCGAAATCGTACCGACCGTGTGGGTGGAAAGGCTCCTCCTGGCCTGGCAGTCATGCTCACCGGCTATGAACCGGTGCGATCCCCCGCAGATTCGGTGACGACCGGAGAGACAGCCTGGCTTCGCCTGCGCTCTTCGCGTCTCTGCGGTTCAACCAAGCCCCATTGCAACGCAAAGACGCAGCGCGGCAGAGCCGCAACGGAGCAGGAAGAGCAGACAGAAAAATTGAAGACAGAAAAATAAAGAGGAACCCCATTATTCTGTCCTCCATTTTATGTCTCCATGTCTTCCCGCAAATTTCTTCGCAGCTTGCGAACCAATTGCACTACAGCAGTGCGAAGAGCGCAGAGTTCCAAACTGGGGTTCAAGGGGAGCCTTGACCTGCAACCATCGGACGCGCATCGGAGCCATGAACCGGCGAGGAAACGATCTGAGTCCAAGTTCGCCGGGTCAGGGGACCCGGCCTAGTGTGCCTGGCAGGTGCCGAACCTTTCGGGGTGAAACGTCCCCGACGGGGTGATGACGACAACCGTAGCCGAACGGCCAGGTGGGAACCGCAAGGGACTCGCGCGAAAGGGCCGGAG
>CAINDV010001191.1 GCA_903847485.1 uncultured Verrucomicrobiota bacterium | reverse complement strand
CTACGTCACCAACGCCATCGGTGGCCTCAACCCCACTGGCCTCCGTGCGGAGTTGACCAATACCTTCAATAACTGTTGCTGCACGGCCACCCAGAAGCTGTTCTCCGTGAACACTGGCGTCACCGCTGCCGGCCCGCTGCCACAAGGCTCGCCGGACCCGCAACTCGCTCTTACCTGCGCCCCCAACGGGGTAAGTATTACAACTCCCGTGGTCACCCAGCCCAGTCCTTTCTGGATGCCGAACGGTCCGAACTCCCAGTGGGTCGGTCCTTTTGCGCCGCTGCTCAATGCTCCCGGCGGAGTGTACTGTTACACGTTGCGCTTCGACATACCCTGCCCGACTAACGTCGCGATCAAGGCCAGCCTCAACGGTCAATGGATGGCGGACGACGGCGGCACCATCTATCTCAATGGGGCACCCACCGGCAACACACTGCCCAATGGCTGGGCCTTCACCAACTGGACGCCGATCAGTATCACCAGCGGCTTCCTGCCTGGCCCGAACACCTTGACGTTCTACGTGACCAACGGACTCGGCAGCCCAAGCCCGACCGGCATCCGGCTGGAACTTACCGGCGTTGCGTCCTGCTGCGACTGTGTGAACACCAACTGCCATGTCTCTATCACTTGCCCGACTAACCAGGACTTGGAGATTTGCGGCCAAAGCAGCGTGGTGACTTACCCGCTGCCAACCGCCTCCAGCACGTGCGGAACCATCACCAACATCGTCTGTGTGCCGCCGTCGGGAAGCACCTTCCCGCTAGGGACAAACTTAGTCGTCTGCACGGCCTACGATTCATTGGGCAACTCCGCCTCGTGCAATTTCAACGTCATCCTGCGGCGCGACCACACGCCACCGAATTGCCCGCCGCTCAACATGAACGTCACCGGTTGTCCGCCACTCATGCCGGACTTCGCCACTAATGGTCTCGTCACCGACAATTGTACCCCGGTTGGGCAGATCATCGTCATTCAATCCATCCCCGCCGGCACGCCGCTGACGCCTGGACCAACCGTCGTCATCCTCAACCTCTGCGATGCCGCCGGAAATTGTCGCGTCTGCGATGTCATCGTCAATGCCACGCTCTCGACCGGCTGCTGCACAACCGTGCCGGTGCTCCGGCTCTTCAGCGGGGCCACCAACAGCCCTCCGGGCGTCCTCCCTGGCGGGGTGCTGGATACTCATTTCGGCACCGGTGCGCCGCTCTTCAGCACCCCGAATCCCTATACCATGGCAATGATCCCGTGGGTTTGGGTGCCCAATAGCGCACTCTCCAAGTGGGTCGGACCGAGGCCGACTTATGGTTCCTCCCCGGCGGGTGTTTTCCTCTACACCAACCGCTTTTTCCTCTGCTCCACGAATCAGGCGTCCATCACGGGTCGGTGGACCGCCGATGACAACGGCCAAATCTTCCTCAACGGTTCGCCGACTGGGAACATTCTGCCCGCTGGCTGGGGTTTCACCAACTGGCATCCCGTGAGCATTACTTCGGGCTTCGTGCCGGGTTGGAATGAACTGGTCTTCCGTGTCACGAATTTCCAGAGCGTCACCGGCTTGCGCACGGAACTCATTGGTCGCGCCTGCTGTAACAACTGCGTTGCAATCTCCTGCCCCGCCAATATCGTGACTAACACCTGCGCCGGGGGCGTCGCGTTGACTTACCCCGCGCCGGTCGCCAGCAGCGGTTGCGGCAATATCGTCTCCGTAGTCTGCACGCCGCCGTCCGGCTCGGTCTTCCCAGTCGGCACGACGGTGGTCAATTGTACCGCCGTTGACTCTCAAGGCAACGCTGCTAACTGCTCCTTCACCGTCACGGTGAATCGCATCGGCAAGCCGGTCATCATCAAGTGTCCGCCTAACCAGACGCTTTACACGTGCGGCTCCAATGCCGTCGCCTATTACAAGGTTTACGCCTCTGGCAACACCGGTCCGGTAATTACCTCCCCGCCGTCGGGCACCACCTTCCCGATCGGCACTAATGTCGTCACCAGCTTCGCCACCAATGCCTGCGGCGATGTGGCGACCTGCCAGTTCCTCATCATCGTTAAGCCGTATCCGCTCGGTGCGCCGGCGCTCACGCTGCTCGCGGGCTGGCCGGATAACTTCGCGCTGCCAGCGGAGCCGTCGCCGCCGACGCCGTGCATGATCGCTGCCTTCTCCGGCTTCCCGTATTGGAAAGGCTTTGACGCCACGCCCACCGACACGATCTTCGGCCATCACTTCGCCAGCTTGCCGAACAACATCGTCCAGGCCCAACTCATCATCCGCATGAAGCCGCAGGATAACTTCGGCGCCGATAACGATGGCCTCTTCATCGGACTGCCCGTATGCACACCCGGTAGTTTCATCTACGTGGCGTCCATTAAGACAATCGCCGGAGCCGTGCCTCCGACCGGTGGCACTTGGAAGAGTTCCTTAAACGGACCAACAACCTTCACGCTCAATCTCAATCCCGCGCTGATCGCCCACATGAACAGCCTCCAGGTTCTGGATGTGGCGGTTCACGACGACACCACGGTGGATTACATCCAACTCCGGCTCTGGACTTGCCCGCCGCCCATTATCTGGCATGGCGTGCCAGTCTGGACGGCCAATGGAGCGCATCTGGCCTCCACCGTTTCAGCCATGCCCGCGCCCGTACTGCCAGGCATCGGCGTCATCGGCACTGGACCGGCGATTTGCATTGCGCCGCCCAACGGCAATCCGGTGCTGCCCAACCAAGGCACGCTCGGCACTGGCGGCGGACAAGGCTTCACCTTCACCACCGTCCTTGACATGGCGGCTCCGGAAGGCGCGACGATTGTCCTCGGCGAAGTCCAGGACGCTGGCGCGACGAATGACCCGACGCTGATCTTGGCGCAACGGACTTGCCGCCCGCGTTGCGGCTGGAACATCAAGGTGGCCAAGCGCTGCTTCGCTGATGACGCTGGCGACACTTATCGCAGCGCCGCCGTCAACACGAACGGCGATCTGCTGGACTCCTTCTTCCAGACTTACGCCGATGGCGCGAGTAACCCGCCGCTGTTCCTCGAACCGGAGCCAGGCATTACTATGTTCCCACTTACCGTGGCGTGTGACTGGGCCGGAGGCAAAGTTACCTTCACCTTCCCCGGCAGCGTAGCCCGGCGCTTGTGCGGCGGCCTCCCGTGCCCGCGAGGCTGGGACGGTACCATCAAGGGACGCGCCAGCGAAGACCTAGTCTGGACCGGTGGCTCAGGCATACGGCCGGACGACGCCAGCAGCGTGATCCTCAGCGTGGTCGGGCGCTTCCAAGCCCAGCAGCGGCAGGACTTGGTTATTAGTTCCACCGGCCTTGCCGACCTCGTGCTGGCTGCGGAGAGCCTCGTCACGATGGACCGGGAAACCACCGGTGCCACCGACATGCCGGTTATGTTCCAGAGCACCACCGCCGGCGACGGTGCGAGCTGGTCGCCGCTGGAAGATGGGAGTGGAGTAAGTCTCGACTTAGGCCGGAGCGCCAGCTTCGACGTGGGTCTGCACCACTTCGAGGACGGAGACATGCCGACGCAGGAACAGCTCTTCCGCATTGGTGGACCTAAGTGGTCGCCGGGCACCACCACTAACCGCCCGCCGCCGCCTATCCCGCCGGTGGACCTACGCCTGGTCGGCAGCCTGGCTGGCGTCGAGTCTTCCGTTGACTTCACCAGCCTGGGGGCCACGGCGGTTACGGTGCATCTACTAAACAATGGCGTGCTCGTCGCCATGGCGGAAGTACCCGGCCCGCTGATTGACCCGGCTGAGTCCCTGCTCTTGGACCGCTGGCCCGAGCGCCTAGCGCAACTGGCGAACAGCGGTGCCCTGAGCCTGACCAGCACCGAGCTGTTCCACCTTTCGGACGGCGCGGGAACCTTCTACGCCGGCAACGAAATCCAGTTCATCCCGCAACTGCCCGCCGGATCGCCGCCGTTCCCGTTCTACAGCGAGCTGCAATGCTTCGCCAATCCGGGCACGGAGAACCTGCTCTACGACCTGCACCGCACGTTGGCTTGCACGACAGTGCCGCTGAACATTAACCGCACCCCGGACAGCGTCATCGTGACGTGGGATGGCGAAGGCTTCCACCTATTAGGTGCCGAAGACCTGAACGGCCAGTGGTACGACTTAGGGGTAAGTTCCCCGGTGACGCTGCCAGCCAGCCACCCAGCGCGGTTCTTCCGCTTGGTATGTGATTGAACTCGTCCCGACCGGGCGGCGGTGCGCGTCTGCTTGCGCACCGCCGCCGGACGGGCAACGGCAACGGAGGCGAGGCTTAGAACTCCTGCGTCGGGGAAACAGGGTGAGTTTGCCGGAGACCCCTCACCCGCCATTACGAGCACTCTCCCAATGAACTAGAGCGTACTGCCGGCAGAACCCTCTGGTTCATGGCCCCAATGCGCGATCTGAATATCTTGTAGGCTTCCCACGAACCTCCGCCAAAACCTGGTAGGGCAGAGCTGCTGCTCAGCCTCGGCCCCAAGGCGGCGCAGCAGCGCCGCCCTGCCCGGTGCATGGACGGTGAGCAGGTCCGCAAGGAACACGGAACTACCCATGAACCTCCCTTCGGAGGGCGGAGTTCCACGACGCCCACTTCCACCAGCCGGCACGGGGCTCGTGGAACTCGCCCCTCCGAGAGGTTCATGGCTCGACTCACGTCCAAGTTTTGGAGGTGTTCCCTTTCCATGAGTCTCGGTTGGGGACTCTGGTTCCCAGCGTCTCTGTATTTGAAACTAGCCCCTCTTTAACGCCGAGGCATAGCGCGGTGGAGCCGCAACCAAAGAGGCAGGAAACCCGATTTCAACCCGATTTCTGAAGCGGAACTGACTTCGCGTAGTGGGTCCGGCTTCCAGCCGGCCAGTTCATTGTTTGACCACCGGTAAAGAGCTGTCGAGTGGCCGAGCATACCGACTGACAGGCAGGATGCCTGTCCCACTATTGTTCGCCGTCCGCCTATTTCGGCGTTCGGGTTCAACGCCGAGATCGCAAAGTGGCTCCGCCAAGGGTCGCCGAGGAAAAGCTTTCTCGGCAGGACTCCGCGCCAATCGTGGCGTCATCTGCGTTAAAGAACTCTTCGCCGAACGCGACGAAGTTGGGAGATAGCACTGAAAAGAACGCAGAGATTGACTACCGAAGCTTGACAATCCCCTGAAATCAAGCCTCCCTACGCGGGTTATTATGATTCGCAAAGCCTTTGTCATGACGGTCCTGCCCG
>CAINDV010001190.1 GCA_903847485.1 uncultured Verrucomicrobiota bacterium | reverse complement strand
TGGGCGCAGCCCGGCACCGGGCTGGGCTTGGCCCTCGTGCAGCAACTCGTCACCCTGTATGGCGGCAGCCTCGAGCTTGCCAGCGAGCCAGGCAACGGCACCACCGCCACCGTGCGCCTCCCCAACGCCCGCCCCGGAACCCCGGCCAACAGCGCGCTGGAGGCGAATCTGCGGCGCAAAGTCGCCCGGACCTTGGCCGGCGAGTAGCCCGAGGGCGTAGTCCGCAGTCCGACTGCGTCCGACACGTCCGATATGTCCGACTTGCCCACCCCCCTGTTTCTCTCATTGCCCCCGGCCCCCGGTCCCGCTACCTTGGCCTTCGGTCGAAACCATTTTACCCATGCATACCATACTCATCATTGAAGACGAAGCCCCGCTCCGCCTGACCTTGGCCGAGCGGCTCACCTTGGAAGGCTTCCGCGTCCAAACCGCCCCCAACGGCCCAGCCGGCCTCCGCCTGGTCCAGGAGCAGGCTCCGGACCTCATCCTGTGCGACATCATGATGCCCGGCATGGACGGCTATGCCGTGCTGCAAGCGTTGCAGGCGAACGACCGGACGGCGGCGATCCCCTTCATCTTTCTGACCGCCAAGACCGACCCGCGGCAAGCGCGGATCGGCATGAACGTGGGCGCCGATGACTACCTCTGCAAGCCAGTGTCCAAAGCCGAGCTGCTGGTGGCCATCCGCGCCCGCCTCTGGAAATACGACCAGCAGCGGGAGCGCCTCGAAGGCGAGGTGCTGGCCGCCCGCCGGGAAGTGGTGCGGAAACTCCCGCACGAGCTGTTAAGCCCGCTGGCGGGCCTCCTCAACACCAGCGAACTCTTGGAAAACGCCGACGCGGCGATGCCTATGGAGTCCGTCCGGTCCCTGGGCCGGCTCATCCGCATCTCCTCGCAGCGGGTGCATCGCACCGTCCGCCGCTTCCTTCTCTACGCCGAACTGGATGCCGCCAGCCAGCACCCGGAGGCACAGACTCGGTTGCGGGGCACCGATTACATCCCGGCCACCGCCTGGATTTCCGCCCTGGCGGAGCACATCGCCAAGCAAGACTGCCGGATGGATGACCTGCGCCTGGACCTGCCGGCGGTGGAGTTGGCCATGGCCCCGACGCACTTCAGCGTGCTGGTTGCCCAGTTGGTGGACAACGCGTTCAAGTTCTCCGCCCCCGGCCAGCCCGTGCAAATCCACCTCGCCCTGTCGCCCGAAGGCGGCTGTGAACTGACCGTGCGCGACCAAGGCTGCGGCCTAACGCCGGAGCAAGTCCGGCAAGTGAGCGCCTTCCGTCAATTCGCCAGCGACCTCTGGGCGCAGCCCGGCACCGGGCTGGGCCTGGCCCTCGTGGCGCACCTGACCGCCCTCTACGGCGGCACCTACACCCTCGCCAGCGAGCCGGGCCAAGGCACCACCGTCACCGTGCGCCTCCCCCCACGCCCGCCCCGGAGACCAGGCCACCACCACGCTAGACCCAGAACTGCGCCAAAAAGTGGACTGGACCCTGGGCAACCGGTAGGCCAAGGAGGAAGTCTGACAGGTCCGACCCGCCCGACATGTCCGACCCGTCCGACTACTCTCGCCCCCGCCCGCCCACCCCCATGAATAACCCACCCAACCCCGCCGCCGCCAAGCTGCGCCGCCTGGCCGAGGCCTGCGCCCGTGAACAAGCTCCGTCGCCCGCCGACCTCCCCGCCCCGCCCCCCGCAGACTGGCAGCAGACACTCCACGAACTCCGCGTCCACCAGATCGAGCTGGAAATGCAGAACGCCGAGCTGCACCGCGCCCAGGCCGAACTGACTGTCGCCAAGGATCGCTACTTCGACCTCTACGATCTGGCCCCAGTCGGCTACCTCACCCTCGGCGACCACGGGCTGATCCTCGAAGTCAACCTCGCCGCCGCCGCCCTGCTGGGCGTGCCCCGGAAGCATCTGGTCCGACAGCAGCTCGCCCGCTTCATCTCCCGCGAGGACCAGGATGCTTACTTCCTGAAGCGCCAGCAACTCTTCGCCACCGGCACTCCGCTCCGGTTCGACTTGCGGCTGGTTAAGCCCAACGGCACGACTGTCTGGGCGCATCTGCGGGCCACTGCCGCGCGGGAGGCCGATGGCACCCCCGTCGCCCGCTTCGTGCTGAGTGACATCACGGAGCGCAAACGTGCCGACGCGGCCATGCAAACGGCCCACGCGGAACTGGAGCAGCAGGTGGCCGAGCGGACGGCGGAATTGTCGCAGGCCAACGCCGCGCTCCAAGCGAACCACCTGTTTGCCCGGGAAACCCTGCGCCTCGCCCGGCTGGCCGGATGGAAGGCCAATCCCCACACGGACTACCTCGAATGGACGGACGGGATATTCGAGATTATCGAGGTTCCCAAGGGCCGGCAACCCGGCCTGGCGGAGTGGCTGAAGTTCTACCTGCCAGAGCATATTTCCACCCTGAACGACGCCATCACGCGCTGCCTGGACACCGGCGAGCAGTTTGCCTTGGAGTGCCGGGGCACCACCGGCACGGGCCGGATGATCTGGACCGAAGTGCGGGGATTCGCCACGGCGGGCAGCGGGAGCGACGCCTATGTGCTAGGCACGCTCCAAGACATCACCGAGCGCAAACAGACCGAACTTAAGCTCCGCCAGTTATCCGCCGCCGTCGAGCAGAGTAGCACCTCCATCGCGATCACCAATCTCGACGGGAACATAGAATACGTGAACCCCGAGTTCTGCGCGCTGACTGGTTATACCTTGGCGGAGTTACTAGGTAAGAATCCGCGCGTCCTCCAGTCCGGCCAGACCAGCCCGGCCACTTACCGGGAACTGTGGGCGACGCTCACGGCGGGCCACGCCTGGCGGGGGGAATTCTGCAACCGGAAGAAGAGCGGCGAACTCTACTGGGAAGCCGTCGCCATCGCGCCCATTCGGGACGCGGCGGGGCAGGTCACCCACTACGTCGGCGTCAAGAACGACATCACCGAACTCCACCGGCTCCAGGAGGCGTTGCGGAAGAGTCAGGAAGAGTTTCGCGCCATCGCCGATTACACGGTGGACTGGGAGCTTTGGTTCGGCCCGGACGGGAAGATTCTCTGGATGAACCCCGCCGTGGAGCGCATCACCGGCTACACGCCCGCCGAAATGCTGGCGCAGCCGGACTTCCTGGCCGCTTTTGTGGCCCCGGTGGACTACGACCTATGCGCCGCCACCTTCCAAGGTGCCCTGGGCGGCAGCCGGGGTAATGACTTTGAATGTCGGTGTGTCCACAAAAACGGGTCGCCCTACTGGCTGAGTATGTCGTGGCAGACGATTATTGATGCGCAAGGCCGGTCCCTCGGCGTCCGGGGCAGTTGCCACGACGCTACCAAGCGCAAGCAGGCGGAGCTAGCGTTGCGGGAGAGTCAGGAGCTGCTCTCCGCCTTCCTGCGGCACTCCCCCATCTACACCTACATCAAGACGGTCACGCCGACTGATAGCCGCGTCCTGATGGCCAGCGATAAGTTTCAACAGATGCTCGGTTGCTCCGGGGCGGAGTTAGTAGGCAAGACCACGACGGAACTGTTC
>CAINDV010001189.1 GCA_903847485.1 uncultured Verrucomicrobiota bacterium | reverse complement strand
TGATATTGACGGTCACCCAACAACGGCTGGTCCTGACCCTCGACGCACCGGCACTCCAAGCCGCCGCGCAGTTAGATGGCTGTTATGTTGTAGAGACGGATCTCCAACCGGCGCAGGCCGACGCGCAGACGATCCATGACCCTAGAAAGAGCAGTTGATTAACCACAAAGACACAGAGAACACAAAGAGAACAGTTTGCGCATAATCTTAGACACACCTAATGGGAGAGCTGGCGGTTACCTGTAAATAATTGATTCTCTGCGTTCTTTTGCGGCTCAACTGCTCTTTTTAGGATCAAAAGCGGGGTTGAGTCCGACGTACTTGACGAGCTGCTTGGGGTGGGCGAAGCGCTGGATATCGCCGACAAAGGCGCCCAGCGCGAAGGCGACGATTTCGCGGACGCCGCACAGGCGCACGCTGGCAAGGAGCTCCGGTTCGGCCAGCACCTCCTGCGCGATGAGACGGTGCCAGTGCTGGCGCTGCTGGTCGGCGTGGCGCAAGTCCGCCAGGAGGATTTCGATCACTGGCTACTGCCGCGCGGACCACTCCCGCGCCGGGCGAAGCTGCGATTCGACCTCGCCGGCTTGGGTCAGGCGCGTGCCCGCTGTGAGCCGCACGCCCGTTGCCGCTGAGGTAAGAGCGCAGCCGCGTCTGCACCTGCGTGGTGCGTTTGGTGGCCTTGCTGTAGGCGTGGAACCAATCCCGCCATGCCTGGGTTTTGGGGGCGGGCACCCAGACCTCTTTGGCGGTGCCGGCCAGGGAGGCCTTGCCGATGCGCACCGCGCTGAGCTTGTCATTGTTCGCGTGCGCCTCCTTGAGCTTGCCCATCTGGCAGCTCTCCAGGACCTTGGCCGGGCGCCCGGCGGCGGCCAGCGTGCGCACCACCTGGAAACTGTTGCCCGAAGCTTCCAGCACGTTCAGATCCTGGGCGGTAGTGTGCTTCTGGGCCCAACTTATTAGCTGCGCCAGCGGCACCTTGTGGAAGGTTTTTTCGACCACGGCGGTTGCGGGCGTAGGGCCGCGCAGGATCGCGGCGGTGAAGCTATCCGGGTGCGCGTCCAAGCCGATCACCCGCTCGACCTGTTTCGATTCATCATTCATCTTGTTCCTTACGGTTAGGCAGACGGACGGAAACGGGGCCGGCGCTGACAGGCACTCAGGTATGCGGGGCGGTCCCCAAGTAGGTGCTTTGCGCCGGTGCTCATTCACAAAAACGGAGAGTGACGCCTAGCGTTCTCATCGAGCATCTCCCGAAAGCCCACCTGCGGGTTAGCTGACCGACAGGTCCTTAAGGCACCACCGTCTCCGTCCGTTCTGCAACTGCTTCCTGAGTGTCGCAGGGCGCCCCGCTGACAAAACTCATGCCCTCGCATAGAAGCAATTATTTACAGGTGGCAGCCAGCTCTCCCATTAGGGGGGTGTCTGAGCCGCAGCTATGTCGTAAGGGTTCAGGATTTCGGGATAAAGACCATCCGGTCGAGTGTCGACGGCGATAGCCGACGGACACACGCTGGCGCGCCGCGGGCGAGGCGGCTTGGCGCCCGCGGTCTGACGCGGCGTTCAAGGGGGGCGGTTTTTCATGCGGTTCAAATCGCTTTGGCCTCGCGCCAGACGGCCTTAACCCGGGGTCTGGCTTACCGCATTGCAGTTGGGAAATTCACACCGCAACTTCGTCAACAACGCCCGCCACCAATCCCGTTCGGCCTCCGGCACGCTCAACCGGATCGTGGTGCGCCCCGCCGTCTGGCTGATAATGCCCCCGGTCGTGAAGAGCCGAAAGCGCAAGGTCGCTGCCGTTACCCGGCCAGCCAGCCCAGTCGCCGCTGAAACAACACGCACAAATTGTAACTGAGCACCGCCAGGCTCAACGCCGCCTCCGTGCTCCAAAACTTTTCCAGACACAACTGCGGCAGGCCAAAATCCGCGTCCAGTTGCTTGATCACCTCCTCACCCCCGGCCCGGCCGTTGTACTCGCGCCCCACCGCGATGGGCCGCACGCTCTCCGGCAGATTTGTCACCAGCGCCTGATACAGATAGCCCGGACACTCGACCAGCGGCTTGCCTCCCGGCCGGGCCTTTTCGACCACCCGATGCCGGAGCAGAATCACCCGCCGGGGCCCGGACCCGTTGATTTCCTGGTGCCACACCTCGGCCACGTCAGTGCCGGGCACTTCGCTGGGCGTCCAGATCAAGTCCTGCCGCAGCAACCGCTGTAGCGGCCGGAGCAAGCGGGCCACCACGATGTAGTGCAAGCCCCGTTGCTCCAATAGATCCAGCCAGGCCGGCAGGCAAAACCCCAAATCGGCCCGCACCACCCGCAGCCGGATAAACGAGGGCAGGTAACTCAACCAGTCCAACGTGAAGGCCACGACGTTGCTGGCGCAGCTGCTATTGCCGGCGCGCAGCCAGAACCCCGGCCACCAGCTTGGCCTCTCGGCCAACACCGCCAGGAGCGGATGCAAACAGGGCTTGATCCCCAGCCGCGTATAGTCGATGGCTACCCCCTCCTGATGGCCATCCTCGTGCAGGAGCCGGGTCGAATCCAAATCCAGCGCGTAACCGCCGGGACGGGAACAGAGCCGCGCCAACCCCCAGCGCCAGAGCGGACGGAAGGTCGCCAGATTTTGCCCCGCCGAAGTGAAGTGCTGGAAGCAGCGGCTGAAGGCCGACTGACTGGCGATGCTTTGAATGGCCAGCAGCGGTGCCAGCATCACGTCCCGACGCAAGTGGGCGACTTGCGTGAGCTTCCTGGCCCCAGCCAGAATCCCCGTCATGAACCCCACGGCATACTCGAAGGGTTGATAACCCCGGCGCCGTCGTTTGAACTGGGGCATGACCCGCGCCAGCAACTCGCCGAAACGATGCCAGTGCAGGAAACTGGCAAAGGTCAGCAGCCCGGCGCGACCGGATACTTTCTGGTCCGTGAAGCCGATTGAGATGGTTTCATCGGGGGTTGGGAGTTTCATGAATTCGGTCACTGTTTGGTGAGCCGATTGGTCGGACGACTGTGTGAGCTTTGTCATACGCCCACAAGCCTGCACCAACAGTGGCCCCAATAGCTACTGCATCGTTACGGCTGAGGCTTGCCGTTCCCGCCTTTTCCTGAAGCGTTGCGGCTAAGACAAATGTGCGGCGCAATTGCCTGATGCGCCCTGTCCAAATCCGCAGCACCAAGAAACCCGCGGGTCAGGAGCCAAGGTCGAGGTAACGGCGCTTCTTGAGGAGGGTGGCGCGGTTCATTTTGAGCACCCGGGCGAGGATGGTTGGCTTCTGATCGAAATGTTGCAACAGATGTTTCAAGATGGTTGATTCCATTTCCGCGTGGAGTTGCTTGTAGGTGGCACCGGCTTGGACTTTGGTCGCGACCCAGCGTTGCAAGGTGCGCTCCAGATCATCGTCGGGCGGCGGCAGAGCCGTGGTCTGATGAAGTGTCCGGGGCAGATGGTGCGGATGAATGATCTTCCCGGAACAGACGGTGGTGGCGTATTCGAGGGCGTTGCGCAGTTCGCGAATGTTCCCGGGCCAGGCGTACCCGCCCAGCCGTCGAGTGGCCTCGGGGCTGAGTACGAGATCCCGTCCGGCGGCGAACCGGCCCAGGAAGAAGGCGCTGAGAGTAGGGATATCCTCTTTGCGGCCGGCGAGCGGCGGGAGGTCAATCTCCAGCACCTGTAGCCGGTAGTAGAGATCTTCACGGAACCGGCCAGCCTGGACTTCGTCGCGCAATCGGTGGTTGGTGGCGGTGATCAGGCGAAGGTCCACATGAAGGTCTTCGCGTCCGCCCAAGCGGGTGAACGTCTTTTCCTCGACGAAGCGCAGGAGTTTGGCTTGCACCGACATTGGGATGTCGCCGATTTCGTCCAGGAATAGCGTTCCGCCGTGGGCGCGTTCCAGGTGGCCACGCCGCATGGCACTGGCGCCGGTGAAGGCATTCTTTTCATGGCCGAAGAGTTCACTTTCCAGAAGCTGTTCGGGCAGTGCCCCGCAAAGCAGGGTAACGAAGGGTGCCTGGCGGCGGGGGCTGTTCGCATGAATGACGCGGGCAACGAGGGTCTTACCCGTGCCCGTCGGTCCAATAACCAGAACGGGGGCGTCCGAGACGGTGGCGTGAGCGATGGCTGCAAAGACTGGCTGCATGGCCGGGGCCGCTCCGCCTAGCAACGCGCTCACATCTTCGGTTTGCACCGCGGGCGGGAGGCCGCCGGCGGCGGGGGAGTGGGCGCTCAGGAGATCTTGGATGGTCCGATCGAGTTGCGGAAGGTCGAGCGGTTTGACGAGGTAGGCATCCGCGCCCAACTGGCGGGCGGCGACGGCATTATCCAGGGTGCCATGTGCGGTGATGATGAGCACCGGCGGGCGGCCCGGCGTTTGGTTGATGGTTTCCAGAACCCGTAACCCGCTCATGCCGGGCAAGCCGACGTCGAGTATCACGAGGGCGAAATGGTCTGCCAGAAACTCTTGGAGGCCGCTTTCGCCGGAGGCGCAAAGGTTGGCTTGGGCACCCAAGCGCTGGCATACGGTGGCCAGTCCGGTGGCGAGGCCAACTTCATCTTCAATGATTAGTATTTTGGGCGTGGTCATAGTTCGATGCGTACGAGGGCACCTCCTTCGGGACGATTGGTCACGGTCAAACGGCCGCCGTGCGCGCGGACGACCTCCTGGGCCATGCTCAGGCCGATGCCCATGCCGCCCTCCTTCTCTGTGAATAGCATTTCTGCCCACCGCACGAGCGCGGTTCGGGAGAAGCCCGGCCCGGTGTCGGCAAAGCTCAGGACATGGTCGCGTGCGGTGATGGAGAGTTTACCCCCGGTGGGCATGGCCTGAATGGCGTTGAGGATAATGTTGTGGAAAGCCTGGCACAGGCGGCGGGCGTCGGCTTGCAGGCGATCCTCGCGGTCGGCGTCCACCACGATACGAACCCGGGCGTGTTCGGCCGCCGGCATGAGCACGCTCACCGTTTGGTCAAGCAGTTCGGCGAGGGCGACCTCCGCTTTGCGGGGCGGATCGGGCCGGGCTAGGAACATCCATTGGTTCACCAAGCGTTCGATCGTAGCCGCTTCACCCACAATAAGCGCGGCGGGATCGCGATGGGTTTGTTCCAGAAGTTGGGCATGAAGCCGGATGGCAGCCACAGGGTTCTGGATTTCGTGGGCCAGGGCGGTGGCCATCTGTCCCAGCATGGCTAGTCTGTGGGCCTGAAGGAATGGGCGCACGACGACCCACGCGAGAGCAAACCACAGGCTCCAAAAGAACGCCAGCGCGATAAGGGTGGTTGGCCGCCGAACCAACGCGCCCAGGGTCGGTCGCTCGCGGATGAGTGTCAGGTCCACGCCCGGCTTGACGGCAACGGTGATCGCCTCGTGGCGGGCGTCCGGAGCAGGAACATGGCGGAAAGTGGCCTCGACGCCGAGCATCTGGCTAAGATAGTCGGCAAGTTGGTCGGTCGGCGGGAGGCCGATGGCGGCGATGAAGTTACCGTTGGATTGGGCGAGCGCCACAAATTCGCTGCGTGAGAGACGTTGGAAAGCGGCGTTGAGTACAAGGAAGAGTCCCACTGTTCCTATGACGAGGAACAGCAGGAACGAAACGACGACACGAACCCAAAGGCCCTTCTGCATGGATAGATTCTATACGCGACCACCGCCGAGGCGAACAAGAATTATTCCGCGCGACACTGTTTGGGTGGCTGCCGGTTTTTCACCATGCTGTCCCTCAAATACTTACGATCTTTGGCTCCAGCGGCATGTTTCTTGTTTATGGTTCGCGAACCTGGGTCGGTGTCTGAGAGCGTGTTTGAAAAGTCGCCCAGCGGTAGGGCGAGGGCTTCCTGCCGAGCCTTTCGGCAAGATCGAATTGCCGCTGCCGTCGAGGCTGGGCGACTTTTCAAACACGCTCTGAGGCTGCTCCCGTGTAAGAATGGTAATGAACAACCAACGTCCGTGCATGGTCCGCTGGGTTCGCAGCGGACGGCGTGTGCTATTTGTCCGGTTGGCTAACTCGTTCGGACATGTGAATCCCCGCGGCTCGACACGATCCGTGTTTCCCACCTGCTCCCGCGCGAACTGCGGCTTCACGCTCATCGAACTACTGGTGGTGATTGCCATCATCGCGATTCTTGCCGCCCTGCTGCTGCCGGCCCTGAGCAAGGCTCGCCGTGCGTCCAAGACGTCGGTCTGCCTGTCCAATCTGCGCCAGATTGGCCTGGCCTTCGTTCTCTACAATACCGACAACACTGACTACGTCATCCCCTCCTATAACATGACGGGCATCAACGGCGGTCCAGATTGTCCGCTCGACGGCTGGGCACCGCTTATTGACAGTGCCTACATGCGTGGCAATCGAGCCAACGAAGGCTCAGTCTTCACCTGCCCAGAGATGGTGGATGTCGAAGGCATTGCCGCCGGACAGACTGGCACCGATCCGAAGAATCCCAAAGGCTGGATGGACTGGCCTAACCTCCGGAACGGCACCGCGAACATCCCCACCACCATCCCCGACCGGGGCTTCGACCATATTATCCGTGTCGGCTACTGGATCAACGCCAACAACCCTATCGGTGCCGCTACCACCGTCATCAACGACACTTTCTACACCGCGTCCGTTGGCTACGGCCCAGGGAGTAACGGTGAATCTATCCGCCCGACCCGCACCTCCGCCTTCACCCTACCGGCTGCGCTCATCGCCTTGGCCGACGGCGTCTATGCGGGCAAACAAGGACAGAACCGCATCGGCGTTAAGGACAGCCGCATCGGCTACCGCCACCCCGGCGGCGTTGGCAGCGCGAACGTGAACTTCGCCGACGGTCACACCGGTCGTATCCGGGGCGACGTCTTCCCGCAAGGCGGAGTCAAGAGCGACAATGTCGGCACCGCCTTCACCCTCTATGCGAACCCCGACGCCTTTTTCGGCCCTTGAAACGTGCGCTCTATCTCCAATGACTGACACCGAGTCACCGCTTCACCTTGTAAGCATCCTTGACGGACGCCAAGGGCAGTTCTACGCTCTCCGGGCCGTTTCTTGCGCCGGATCAGACGCTGGAGCGGTAGCTGACACACGTTCACGGATACTCTTACGGAATTTCTATTGGCCATGAAAACAAAACTAACGACTAAGTTCGCCACCGCGCTGTTGGGCCTCTGGCTCGGCAGCGTCTCGGTCGCGCCAGCGGCGGACGGCACCTCCACGAACACAACACCGCAGCCAGAGCCGCAGAAGGTTCTTGCCCCCACTGCCGCCGCTCTGCAAGCGGCTATTGATCGCGGCACCGCCTTCCTGCTCAAGAGCCAGAACTCGAACGGTTGGTGGTCCACCTCCGAGCAACCCGCCGTGACCGCGCTGGTGCTCACGGCCTTGAATCTGGAGCCTTCCGGGCGCTTCCAGCACAGTCGCTCGTCCGAGTTAAACCGGGCCTACGATTTCATCCTCTCGTCCGTCAAGCCGGACGGAAGCATCGAGCGCACCGGCCTCGCCAACTACAACACTTCGCTCTGTCTAGTTGCCTTAGTGACGGCCTTCGACACTAATTACATGCCTGTCATTCTCGCCGCGCGCCGTTACCTGGCCGGCACGCAGATTGATTTTGGTGCCGGTGGCACCAACGACACGCCGTTCGACGGCGGCGTGGGCTACGGCAGCAAATACCAACATTCGGACATGAACAACACCCTAACCGCCATTGAGGCTATGCGCATGTCGGAAGCCGTGCTTCCCCGGGACAAGCCCGGTTCGACCAAGCCGGATTCCGACATCAATTGGACCGCCGTGGCCCAGTTCCTGCAAAATTGCCAGAACCTACCTTCGCACAACCCGGGCAACTGGGTTTCGCAAGAGGCTAAGGACCGCGGCGGCTTCGTCTATTACCCCGGCCACAGCATGGCGGGTGGCGTTACTAATGCGCAGACCGGGCGCGTAGCCCTCCGCAGCTACGGCAGCATGAGTTACGGCGGGTTGCTGAGTTACATCTATGCCCGCGTGGAAAAGAACGATCCGCGGGTCATCGCCGTGCTTGATTGGCTGCGGCGCAACTACACCCTCGCGGAGAATCCCGGCATGGACCAGCAAGGGTATTTCTATTACCTGCACCTGATGACCAAGGCGCTCACGGCGGCCGGCCAGGACAAGTTGAAACTGGTTGGTGGCGGGGAAATTGACTGGCGCGCTGAAGTCGGTAACCGGCTGCTGAAGTTGCAGAAGCCGGACGGCTCTTGGATTAATCCCGAACCGCGTTGGTGGGAAGCCGATCCGGTCCTGGTCACTTCTTACGCCGTGATGACCCTGGAGATCCTCCACACGCGCTCGCTCCCTTAGAGCCTGTTTGAAAAGTCGTCAGCGGTAGGGCAGGCTCCTGCCGAGCCGTTCGGCAAGATCGAATTACCGCTGTCGTTGAGGCTCGGCAGGAAGCCCTCGCCCTACCACGGCCGGCATTTTCAAACAGGCTCTAAGTCTCAGAACTCCTGACCCGTTAGCACGAATTCCAACCGGCAAGGAAACAAGGTGAGTCCAAGTTCGCCGGGTCAGGGGACCCGGCCTACAGTAAAAGCGCGCTTCTGTAGGCCCGGTGCCCTTACCGGGCGGCCCATGCTATTTCCTCGGGTCA